>JBDKEO010000123.1:0-5747 GCA_039795205.1 Actinomycetota bacterium | reverse complement strand
AGTGGGGGTGGACGACATCGTCATCGTTGCGTCCGCTCGGCGGCAGGTAGTGAAGTGGGAAGACGATCGCCGCGAGAGGAACATGGAACGCCTGGCCAAGGTCGCTCGCGAAGCGGCCATGCAAAGTCGTCGCACTCGACTTCCAGTGCTGTCCGTGATGGGTGGTGTCGCCGATCTGGCTCGCGCCGGTGCAGCGGTCGCCGAACCAAATGGTGATCCGCTGACGCCAGATGATCGATTCGTGGTGATCGGCCCCGAAGGCGGCTTCACAGAAGACGAACTCGGCGGCTTCGACAAGAAGGTCAGCCTGGGCGATTTCGTGCTTCGGGCAGAGACTGCTGCAATAGTTGCAGGCGTGATGTTGACCGATCTGCGTGGGAGGGCATCGTGACCGACGCCCAGAACCCGGCCGACGAGGCGGCAGAAGATCTGGGTTTTGCCCGCCAACTCGGCGAACGTCTGCGGCAGATCCGCAAACAGAAGCGCCTCGCCCTCACGGATGTAGAGGCGCAGACGAGGCAGGAGTTCAAGGCCTCAGTGATGGGCGCATACGAGCGTGGCGAGCGCATGATCTCGGTGCAGCGCCTCGAGCGCCTCGCCAAGTTCTACGGCGTCACGGTGGATCAGTTGTTGCCACGCGACCCGTTGCAGGTGGAGGCCATCCGTGTGTCTGGAGCCCCCGTCAAGTTGCGAATCGACGTGGCCAAGCTCTCTGCCCGCGATGGCGCAGACTTCAAGATGCTCGAGCGCTTGTTACGCATGATTCAGGTGCAGCGTCAGGATTTCAACGGCAAGGTGATCACCGTGCGCGAGCAGGACGTTCGGGCAATCGCCGTCATCTTGAACGTGCCGGTGGATGAAGTGGCGAAGCGACTATCCGAATTGGATCTCGTCTTCGTGCCGCCGACCGCCTGATGGCAACCGACCTCTTTGGTGCGTACATCCACGTGCCGTTCTGCTCGAAGCGCTGCGACTACTGCGCCTTTGCCACGTTCACCGATCGCCACCACCTGGCCACCGAGTACATGCAGGCGGTCAAGACGCACATCGAGCGGACGGTGGCCAACGGCATGCCGACGGTGGATTCGATGTTCGTCGGTGGTGGCACGCCAAGCATGGTGCCCGGCGAGTTGCTAGCCGAGGTGATCGCAGCGATTCCTCGTAGTAGTTCCGCAGAAGTGACGGTGGAATGCAATCCCGACAACATCACCGCTGGTCTGTTGCGCACGTACGCGGATGCCGGCGTCAACCGCATCTCGCTCGGAGTGCAATCCACGGTGCCTCATGTGCTCAAGGCGCTGGGTAGGGAGCACGTTCGCGACAACGTGGTTCGCGCCGTCGAACTGGTGAAGGCAAGCGGTGTTCGCTCCTTCAACGTCGACATCATCTATGGCGGGGTGGGGGAGACGATCGCCGATTGGCGCACCACCGTCGAAGACGTGGTCGCGCTCGACCCGCCACACGTGTCCGCTTACGCGCTCACCGTGGAGCCCGGTACGGCGCTTGCCGACGATCATACGCGCCACCCAGACGATGACGATCAAGCCACCAAATACGAACTGGCGGACGATCTGTTCACCGCACATGGCCTTGCCAACTACGAGATCTCCAATTGGTCTAAGCCCGGACACGAATGCCTGCACAACCGCATCTACTGGCTGCAGGGCGACTATGCGGCGTTCGGCAGCGCCGCCCACGGCCATCGTCAGGGTCAACGCTGGTGGAACGTGCGAACTCCCGATCGCTACATCGAGATGATCAACAATGGGGAAGATCCGGTGTCGTCGAGCGAACTACTGGATGACGAGACCCGTCGTCTCGAGGAGTTGCAGTTGCTCATCCGAATGCGTGAGGGTGTGCCCAACAACTCGTTCTCAACCGAGGATCGTGAACTCCTGTCGCCATACCTGTCGGAGCGCAACGGCCGTCTCGTGCTCACGCGGGCTGGTCGCCTCATGAATAATGAGGTGAGCATGCGACTACACGTCGCTGACTGATCGTTGTAGAGTAAAAATCGATTCATTATGAGAAAACACTCCGCTCTCGTCGCTCTGTCTGCTTTCTTTGCATCCGTCACGTTGCTGATCGCTCAACCTGCAAGCCCAGTGTCAGCCACCACATGCCAGGAATCGGGCGAAGGTTGCGCAGTCGGCATGACTGGCCCGCGAGGTGGAATCATCTTCTATGACGCGGGGAGTCAACAGTGGTGGGGGCGATTCCTCGAGGCCGAGCGTGTTTCTACTCTGGCGAGGGCTCCGTGGGGTGGCGCGTCATCGATTTTTGGTGACCCAGGCAATGTTGCCGCCCAACGACAATCCATGGCGATAGGTATGGGTCGTTTCAACTCCGTGAGGATGGCTATCGCTGGCTCGCCACTCATTCGTGTCAACTTTGCGGCGGATCAAGACTGGTATCTCCCATCGAAAGATGAGTTGGACGCCCTTTTTGACTACTGGAAGATTCACGCGCCAGCAGGTGTGAACTACTTTGCGGTTCCGGTTTGGACGTCTTCAGAATCTGAGGATGCTTTCGCTTGGTACCAACTGTTCCATGACGGCACCCAATTCACCGACGCCAATGGAATCATTCCACGTCTTTCTACGAACAAGTCCTATTTGTTAAGTGCTAGGCACGTGGGATCCACATTTTCGCCCGCTCAAATGCGGATCATTCGAGTGCGCTCTTTTCCGTATCGCGGTGAACATCCACCGGCGCCAACCTTGGTAAATGCGCCGGTTGAGAATCCTTCATGTTCGCAAGCTGCGCGTAATTGTCGAGTGGGTGATGTTGGGCCAGGCGGCGGCATCGTCGTCTATGACGCTGGTTCAGACCAAAGGTGGGGTCGTTATCTGGAGGTTGCCCCAAAATCTTGCGAGTCATCGCGAGTCCCTTTCTCTACTCGTGGTTCAAGCCTTGCTTTCAGTTCAACCGAAAGAGTGCTTTCGAAGGCCATTGGTGAAGGTCGCAGAAATACACTCCATCTATTGAAGGTCGTTTCGCAGGACTCGGCTTTCCATAAGGCCATCAGCCCTTGCAATGGATTGACCGACTGGTTTTTGCCATCCAAGGGAGAACTGAATGAGGCCTTCAGATGGTTGTCGCACAGTCGGAAGGGCTTGAACCTCACACCTGTTGGGCAGTTTGAACGCGGGTACTACTGGACATCGAGTGATTACAACGGTCGAAATGCATGGACTCAATACATGGCCGATGGTCAACAATTTGACCGCGTGCAGTCGCTTACGGGCAACAAAAAGCCGCCGGCAAGACCGTTCTATGTACGTCCAATGAGGGCATTCGCAGAAGGGCAAATGGTTGCGACGGTTGGTTCAGGCTGATTTGGGATACCCGCGTCACGAGTTCTCGCGACCATTTGTCCAGTTAGGCTGAGGTCGCTTTAGGGCGCGTAGCTCAGTTGGTTAGAGCGCCACCTTGACATGGTGGAGGTCCCGGGTTCGAGTCCCGTCGTGCCCACTACTGATTGTGTTTGTCAACGACAGCTTGCGATTCGCGAGCCGCGGCCTTGAAGATGCCCTTGCTCATCAGCGACAGTTCGGCTTTGCGACGCTTCTCGTAAATCTCGGCACGTACTGCATGGATCGCTGGGTCGTCGGGTGCGGCCCATCCCGCCAAGTCGATCAGGTGGCAGGCGAGGCGCATGTCCGTCTCGAAAACTTCGCTTGCGCGCCTCGCCAGCACATCGGCTCCTCCTGCGAGCTGTGCCAATTCGGAGGCGACAACCGAATCAGGAGCGGGCTTGAGGCGTGATGCCGCACCATCCCACCAACCGCCATAGAGACGCCAGATTCCCCGCACCACGAACTCAGGTTCGTCGTACAACGGACGCATGTAGGGCTTGGCAAGTATCTCTGCCGGCACCTTGACGGTGTGGATGATTTCGTCGAGCGTGCTGCCAGCGTTCATCATCTCGATCACTTGGCGCACGAGAGATTCGAGCGAAGAGGCGATGTCGTTGAGAACCGAGGAGATCCGCTCCTTGCCCGCGATCGGCAGGCCGTGGGCGGGGACGAGCAACTCGGGACCTTGGGCGATCATTCGGCGCAGCGACTGTGCCCATTCGAGCGCGTAACGCTGCACCTTCTGCGGGTTGCCTGCGTTGGGGTAGTTCCAGATCACGAAGTCGCCGGCCATGATCCACTTACGGTCGGGGAACCACGCCCACAGGTGGTCGTCGGTCTCGCCGCGGCCGTGGTGAAACTCGACGGTGGTGTCACCGAAGGAGAGGTGCATGGTGTCGTCGAAGGTGTCCGTCGGTCGCAGGGTGGTGCGGGGGAGGAAGCGCTTCAGGTTCTCGCCGATGTCTAAACCCATGTCGGACTTGATGCCGCCGAACTGCCGTTGGTTGATCAGGACGTTCCACTCGTTGGTGGCGTTGTAGCGATCGATCCGGGCGGCCACGTTCTCGTGTGCCACCACGCGAAGTGCTCGACCGGTGCGCGCGGCGTCCTCGCTCCAAGCGGGGCTGCCGCCGATGTGGTCGGCGTGGCCATGCGTGTACACGAGAGAATTGAACGGATCTTGACGCCAGGTGCGCAGGGCATTCACCACATTGGTGCCCGCACCCACGCCAGAAGCGTCGAAGGAGACGAGCCCGTCGCCCGAGTCCCACGTCACGCAGTGGCTGAAACTCTCGACGATCGCAAGGTCGTCAGCGAGTTCATGCAACTCGTTCGTCACCCGATTCAGCGGCTGGTCGATCACCCCCGTGGTGAGAACGCGGTCAGATAGCTCCAGTGGGTGCACAGTGCCCACCTTAGAGTCTCGCTTGCGGTTCCTTCGGTAGACCAAGCACTCGTTCGGCGAGGATGTTGCGCATCACGTTCGACGTGCCGCCCATGATCGTGTATGCCGGTGCATAGGCAAGTCCTTGCGTCACGTCATCCCACAAGGTCGCCGACATGCCGAGCACTCGGGAGACGAACTGGGCAATGCGCCATTCCAGTTCGGTGCAGAAACACTTGGTGGCAGCAGAGAATCCACTTGGTGCCTGCTTCAACACTTCACGAATCACCAGAATTCTTCCCAAGCGGTAGCCGATCTCGATTTGAGCCATCTCTTGGCGGATCAGTTGGTTGCTGCGATCCGCGTGTCGCACCGCCAGGTCGTACAGCGCCTTGTTCGATACCAGCCGGTCGATACCGCCGCGTTCATGTTCCAGCTGGCGCATCGTTTGGGAGAACGCACCACCTTCGCGGCCGACGAGGTTTTCCTTTGGCACGCGTACGTCGGTGTAGAACACCTCACAAAAGTGGCGATTGGTGGTCATGTCGGTGATCGGACGCACTTCAATACCCGGCGTGTTCATCGGCACGATGATCTCGCTGATACCGGCATGCGGTGGGCCTTCGTTGGACGTCCGGCAGATGAGATAGCAGTAATCGGCTACCTCGCCGAAGCTCGTCCAGATCTTCTGGCCGTTGATCACATACTCATCGCCGTCCAAACGTGCGGACGTCTTCAGTGAAGCGAGGTCGCTGCCCGCGTTCGGTTCGCTCATGCCGATGCACCAGGTGGTCTCGCCGCGCAACATGTCGGGAAGGAATCGTGCGCGCTGTTCTTCGGTGCCGTAACTGATGAGCGCAGGGCCCATCTGGCGGTCGGCGAACCACGACGCGGCGATAGGTGCGCCAGCAGCGATCATCTCTTCAGCCACGATCAGGCGATCGATGGCGGGACGTCCACCACCACCGTGCTCGGTGGGCCACGTCATACCGATCCAGCCGTGC
>JBDKEO010000010.1:0-3869 GCA_039795205.1 Actinomycetota bacterium | reverse complement strand
AGGAACGTTCGACTTCGGTGCGAGCGGCAAGTTCCCCAACCTCACCGAGCCGGACCCCTCGTATCACGGTCTTGCCTATTGGCCGGCACTCGGTCACGGTGCGTACATCATCAAGGCGCGCGTGCAGATGCTGCGCGACCTCGGTGCTGCCACCACGCCTTTCAACTCGTTCATGTTCCTCCAGGGTCTGGAGACGCTGTCACTGCGAATGGAACGTCACTGGGCCAACTCGCAGAAGGTGGGTGAGTACCTGTCCAACCACCCGCAGGTGGAGGAGGTGTTCTACGCCGGTCTGCCCACGAGCAAGTGGCATGAGCGCGCGAAGAAGTACGGCAGCGGCAAGGGTTACGGCTCGGTGCTCGCGTTCAACATCAAGGGCGGACGCGAAGCCGGTCAGAAGTTCGTCGGTGGATTGAAGTTGCACAGCCATGTGGCCAACATCGGCGATGTGCGCAGCTTGGTGATCCACCCGGCCAGCACCACCCACAGCCAGCTCACCGAGGACGAACAGCGCTCCACGGGTGTACACCCCGGACTGGTGCGCCTCTCGGTGGGTCTCGAGTCGATCGACGACATCCTCGCCGATCTGGATTTAGGTTTCGCCGCCGCCAAGTAGTTCCGTCCGGGCATTGCCCGACGCTCGGTCACTACAGTCGTGGCGTCATGCGCGTTCGCTCGACCCTCCTTGTCTGCGCTTTGGCGCTCTCGGGCTGTGCCGTGGATGCGGTTTCCAATGCCCAATTGGGGGACGAGTGCACGCTGCGCGACGCCTACAGCGTCAAGGAGATCGACGGTTCCTACATTCGCTGCGAAATCGTCCCGGGTACGTCACTGCATGCCGACGAAGGTGAGGAAGACGCCCGTTTCGCATGGGTGACCACCACTCGCGAGCAATACGAGTTGGCGATCCCTGGGGATGATCTCGTGCGGATCGATGGATCGAGCACCGTCGCGCCACTGTCTGCGGTGACAGCCAAGTTCTACGAGACCACTTCGCGCAGCGTGAACGGGAGTGAGGGCGCCCGCGTGTCCGTGGGCATCTCCGGAACAGGTGGGGGTTTCGAGAAGTTCTGCAACGACGAAACGGACATTTCCAATGCATCACGCGCGATCAAGGACTCGGAGATCGAGCACTGCGCAGAGAACGGCATCGACTTCACCGAGGTGCAGGTGGCCAACGACGGGGTGGCGGTCGTCGTCAATCACGACAACGACTGGGCCTATTGCCTGACGATGGAGGAACTCGCTGCAATCTGGTCCCCAGACAGCAAGATCACCAACTGGTCTCAGGTACGTCCGGGATTCCCTGATGTTCGATTGAAGCTGTTTGGAGCGGGTACTGACTCGGGCACATTTGATTCATTCACCAAGTTCGTCAACGATGAATCGGGCGTGGCCCGCCGCGAGGGAGTTTCCACCTCCGAAAACGACAACGTCACCGTTCAGGGTGTGTTGAGCGAGGTGGGTTCGCTCGGATACTTCGGGTATTCGTATGCCAAGGAGAACTCCGACAAAGTACGGGCGGTGTCCATCGACGAGGGAAATGGCTGCGTTGAACCGAGCGAGTCGACCATCCAGGACTACTCCTATGCGATGGCTCGACCGCTGTTCATGTACGTGAAGAACTCCTCCATGGAGCAGCGCCCAGCAGTTCGGGCCTATGTGCAGTTCTTCGTGGAAAACTCGACGCAAATCAATCGAGACGCGTTGTTCGTACCGTTGTCCCTGGAGCAGTTGGGAGATGTGCGCCAACGGGTGCATCAGGCTCTCGGGTCGAACTGAACCAGTTCACCCATCGTTCACCAACAATTCGTCCTCGGCTCACGTTCCTTTAAGTAGCCGTTTTTCCGCGTTTCATACGGTCTGTCTCGACATCAACGTCGAAACAGGAGAACAACATGTCGAGAAAGTCCCGGGCCCGTTTAATCGCCAAGGCGATCGTAGGGGCGGTAGTGGCGAGTGGAATCGCAGTTTCAGCAAGCTCGCCAGTGAGTGCTGCGAAGATCGGAGATTCGTGCAAGTCGAAGGATCTCTACAAGATCGAGAAGGTTGGCAATTCGTTCATTCGTTGCGAGATCGTTCCAGGCACTTCGTTGCACGCGGCAACCAAGGCCCAGAAGGCCAGGTTCGCGTGGCGTGCGACCACCGCTCAGCAGTATCAGCTGGCGAGCGCCAATAACGAGAGCATCCGACTCGATGGTTCGAGCACCGTTGCACCCCTCGCTGCGGTGGCGGCAAAGTATTTCGAGAACTCTTCCAAGAGCGTGAACGGCAAGAAGGGTGTGAAGGTCACCGTCGGCATTTCCGGCACGGGTGGCGGATTCGAGAAGTTCTGCAAGGGCGAGACCGACATGTCGAACGCGTCGCGAGCGATTCGTTCCACCGAGTCGGCCGCGTGCACCAGGACCGGGATCGACTACACCGAGGTGATCATCGCCAATGACGGTCTAGCCGTGGTGGTGAACCCGAGGAACACCTGGGCCAAGTGCCTCACGATGGCCGAGATGAAGAAGATCTGGGAGCCCAACAGCAAGGTGACCAAGTGGTCCGACGTTCGTGCCGGATTCCCCGACACGCCGATCAAGTTGTTCGGTGCCGGTACCGATTCGGGAACGTTCGATGCCTTCAGTGAGTTCGTCAACGGTCGTTCCGGTGTGATTCGCAAGGAGAACGTGGCCACTTCCGAGAATGACAACGTCACCGTCCAAGGAGTTTCCAGCGACCAAGGTGCGATGGGCTACTTCGGCCTCTCGTATGCCATCGAGAATTCCAAGAAGGTGACGGCAATCCAGTTGGACAAGGGTGCGGGTTGCATCGATCCCACCGTTCGCACGGTGCAGAACTACACCTACCCGATGGCCCGTCCGCTGTACGTGTACGTGAAGAATGCGTCCATCTCGACGAAGCCCGCAGTTGGTGCCTTCGTGCAGTTCTGGGTGGACAACCTGCGACAGATCAGTGCCGACGCGTTGTTCGTACCACTGACCAACAGGCAGATCAACACACAGCGTCAAGAGATCGCAGCAATCGCCAAGTTGCCGCGAGTCAAGAAGTAGCTCCTTTACTGCCCAGTCCGGCGGGGTTCCATCGGTCATCCCGGTGGAACCCCGCTTTGGGGTTTCCCACTACAGTCCGACCTGACAATCAAGAGAGAAAGATCTAGATGAATTCCACGGTCAATAGCGTCGCCAGTCTTCGCCCATCAGGGCGGAAGCTGCGCCAGCAACGGTTCGAGCGGATCGTGCTGGCCGTATTGGCCGTCATCGCCGCCAGTGGTGTCTTGATCACCACGGGAGTGGTGGTTGCGCTCGTCGGTCCCACGATCGACTTCTTCCAAGAGGTGCGAATCGGGGAATTCCTCGGTAGCACCCGTTGGTATCCGCTCTATGAGCCACCGGAGTTCGGTGTTTGGCCTCTCGTCGTGGGCACGTTCTTCATCATGTTGATCGCAGTGATCATCGCAGTTCCCGGTGGTATGGCGATCGCTTTTTTCCTTGCGGAGTATGCGTCACCTCGAACTCGTCGAGTACTCAAGCCGCTGCTCGAAATTCTTGCCGGTATTCCGACAGTGGTATTCGGCTTCTTCGCTTTGTATTTCGTTTCCCCGAACATCGCAGCAAAGATTTGGCCGATCGGCGAAGTCGGCTTCTACAGCGGTCTGTCGGCCGGCATCACGGTTGGCCTGATGATCCTGCCGATGATGACGACGCTGGCAGAGGATGCAATGAACGCCGTACCGCGGGCACTTGTCGAGGGTGCGTACGCACTCGGTGCAACCAAACGGGAGGTGTGCACGGGCGTGATCTTCCCGGCAGCACTCTCGGGAATCATTGCTGCTGCAGTGATCGCGATGTCACGTGCCATTGGCG
>JBDKEO010000154.1:0-3230 GCA_039795205.1 Actinomycetota bacterium | reverse complement strand
TCGAAATCCCTCAGGATGGCAAGGACGAGGTGCTGGAAGTCCTGCTTCCACTCGTGAAGAACGACGAAGAAGCGCGCAAGAAATTCCTCGAGATCCTCGAGGAGATGGGTCCAGATGATCCGCGTGTGGCGGGCTATCGCAGGCGCTTCACCGCCCAAATCTTCTAGTCCTCACGTACACATTGGCGCGTGTCCCGCGCGCGCATCGTCGAACTCGCGCACTGGTGGGGTTGGCGGCGCATCATCGGCGGTGCGGCTGTGGCTCTCGCCGCCGCACTCGTCGTCTATTTCGCGGTGCGCGTCGAGCCGCCGCCGATAGAAGACGCCATTCCCATGTCGGGGGCCACGGTGACCTCGCAGATGCCGTCGATCAGCGCTGCACTCGTGCTCACGGTGCACGTAGGTGGGGAGGTGGCGCAACCGGGCGTCTATTCGCTGCCGACTGGTTCTCGTGTCGTCGATGCCGTCGAGGCGGCAGGTGGTGTGACGCCGAAAGCACACACGGACGCCATCAACCTCGCGGCGCCTCTCGTCGACTCCGAGCAGGTCATCGTTCCACGCAAGGGATCACGAGTGACGCGAATGCCGGGCAAGTCGACAGATGCTGTGGCCACGGGTGGCAATGCGCTCGTCAACGTCAACACGGCTTCGGTGAGTGAGCTCGATGAGTTGCCTGGTGTAGGTCCGGCGACGGCGAAAGCAATCGTCGACACGCGTGCGTCGAAAGGCCCGTACGGCTCGGCCGAGGATCTATTGGACGTGCCGGGCATTGGTCCCGCCAAGTTGGCCCAGATTCGACCACTGATCACTTGGTGAGTGGGCAGAGCCCTACTCGTGATCTACCTAGAGTGCACCGAGGACGAGTCCGCCAATGATCAGCGCAAGCACGCCGCCGAGCAGCAAACCGAGCGCGAGCGGAATGAACTCACGTCGCCAGTCGCTCCAGTCAACGACGGCCCGCTTCGACGCACGGAGTGCAGCCAAGTGGCCGATGGCGAACCATGCACCGAGGCTCGTGACCACGCCGAGCAGATAGACGGTTACGCCAGTCACCGCCGGCACGCCGAACATCGGCAAGGTGGGCAAGGCCGCGATCAACAGAAGGAATCCGAGGATTCCGGTGAGCGAGCCGGGGAGCGCAAGCAAGACCACACCCGCGAGGGCGATGGCGGCGGCAAATCCGGCTGCGGTCACGGCGCCACGCGACCGCACGAGTGCTCGGTTGGCAATGATGCCGTCGGGTACCACGCGCGGTGTGGCGCGGCGGGTCTCGATGTCTTCTGACGGCATGCCTCAAGCGTACGACGCGAATCGCAGTGGAGGTGGACAATCCCACCGACTCGTGTGGATGACGTTGGTGTTCGTCGTCGCTGCACGCCTCGGTGCAGGAGTTCACCTCATCACGCTGGGTCGCGTGTTTGCGTTCATCTTCTCGTTGCTCTTCGTCGTGCTGGCCATGCGGATGAACGTATGGTTCGGTGTTCTTCTGGTGCTGCTCGCGGCGTCGATCTCGTCATCGAGTGCACTCGCCAGTCACACGGTGTCATTCGAGCGCTCGTTTGCGGGGCTCGCAGTCGTGCAGGCCGATCCGCAGTGGAAGTCGGGCACCGTGCGCACGACTCTCGAACTCGAAGGCAAGCGGTTCTCGGTCATCGTCGGCGGTGAGTGGGGACGGCGACTGATGGCTGCCGAGTTTGGTGAAGTGTTGTGGGTGGAGGGTCGTCGCTCCCCGCGGCCGGTGTCGTCGTTCGATTTGGGTCGTCACGTAGTCGGCACGTTCGAGCCGACAAGGGTAGGACTGCGGGCCGGCTCGGCATCTCCGCTTCATCGCAGCACGAATCGTGCTCGTTCGCTCCTGGAGACGGCCAGTGATCACACCATGTGGTCGACCGGCGGGTTGTACCTCGGCCTCGTGGTCGGCGACGAGCAACGACAAGGTGAAGATCTGGTGGCGTCGTTTCGCGATGCGGGTCTGTCGCATCTCACTGCGGTTTCGGGTCAGAACATCGCCCTCGTGTTGGCGTTGCTCCAACCACTACTCACACGCCTCGGTGCATCGTGGCGCACGGTGGTGGCGATCGTGATCGTCGGTTGGTTCGTCGTGGTGACACGAGCCGAGCCTTCTGTGGTGCGTGCTGCGGCCGTTGCCGTCATCACCCTGATCGCGACTTGGCATGGGAGGCGTGCGAGTGCGCTTCGGGTTCTGTGTGTCGTGACGATCGGACTCGTACTACTCGATCCGCTCCTGGTGTGGTCTGTCGGTTTCCTGCTGTCCGTCTCGGCAACGTGGGGAATGGTGGTGGTTGCCCCACGCGTGCAGGCGGTGCTCCCCGGCCCCTCGTGGTTGCGCACGACACTTGGCACCACTGCAGGGGCGCAGCTCGCGGTCATTCCCGTTTCGCTCGGTGTGTTCGAGCGATTTTCGCTCGTTGGTCTCGTCACCAACGTGCCGGCAGTTCCACTCGCAGGGTTCGTGATGGTGGTGGGCTTGCCATTGGGGCTCATCGTCGGATGTGCCGATGCGCTCGTCGAGGTGTCAGTGGGGTGGGATCTCGGTTGGTTGTGGCGTCTGGTGATGTTGCCCGTCTCACTGGCGATCGTCGCATTGCGCGAGATCGCCGAGGTGGCGAGTCTGCGACACTAGAGCGATGGCCATTTTTCTCGTGCTCGGTTCGGACCCGCGTCTCGTTTCGGCGCGGCTCACCGATTTGGTGGACGAGTTGGTGGGTGAGCGTGATCGCACCACCACCTACGAGGGCTTCGACCTCGAGGGAGTATCCGCCGATGAGCGCGCGGGGGTCGTGGCCAACGCTGTTTCGGCCGCGCAGACCCAATCGTTGTTCCAGGACGTGAAGGTCGTCGTACTTCGTGAATTGGGTGAAGCCACGGTGGACCAACTGTCATCGCTCGTCAACTATCTGCCAGTTGCGGAACCGACGTCACATCTCGTCCTGACATCAACCTCCAAGTTGGCCAAGTCGGTGATGGATGCCTTGAAGAAGGTCGGCGTCACCGAGTTCGACACGAACCCGCCGAGCCGCAAGAACGAAGTATTTGACTGGTTCGACGAAACGTTGAAGGAAGCCGGTCTCACCATCGACCCGAGTGCGGTGGCGAAGATGGTCGACTGGTTGGGCGAGGATCGCGCGCGCTTGCCTTCGCTGATCGAGGTGTTGTCGTCCACGTACGGCACCTCGAAGAAGTTGACGATGGCCGATGTCGAACCATTCC
>JBDKEO010000115.1:0-4820 GCA_039795205.1 Actinomycetota bacterium | reverse complement strand
TGGGCCAAGTACTGCAATGGTGAAGAGAAGGCCGTTGGAGCTCTGGTTGGTGCGGTGATGAAGGTCAGTCAGGGCAAGGCGGACGGCAAGGTCGTCACCGCGATCCTGCAGGCACGTCGCGGTTAGTCGACACCTCTCCATCTCGCTGCGTAACTAGCCTTGCCGCCATGTCTGCGCCCAAGGAAACGCCCGTCGATGTCAAGCCACGGAGTCGAGACGTCACCGACGGCAATCAGAAGGCAGCCGCTCGTGCAATGTTGCGAGCAGTGGGCCTGACCGACGACGACTGGGAGAAGCCGCAGATCGGTATCGCCTCGGCGTGGAACGAAGTGACTCCTTGCAACATGTCGCTACGTCGTCTCGCAGACAGCGCGAAGAAAGGTGTGCGTGCCTCGGGTGGCGTGGCGCTCGAGTTCGGCACGATCACGGTGAGTGACGGCATCAGCATGGGACACGAAGGCATGCGTGCATCGCTCGTGAGCCGTGAAGTGATCACGGACAGCGTGGAGACGGTGGTGCATGCAGAGCGCTTCGATGGTTTCGTCGGTCTGGCTGGATGCGACAAGAGCATCCCGGCGATGCTGATGGCAGCAGCGCGTCTGAACCTGCCAAGTGTGTTCGTGTACAACGGGTCGACATTGCCCGGCGTGCACGATGGAAAGAACATCGACATCACGACCGTGTTCGAGGCGATCGGCGCCTGCGCGGCAGGAACGATGACCCAGGAAGAACTGGGCGAGATCGAACGTGCTGCTTGCCCGGGCGAAGGCGCATGTGGCGGCATGTTCACGGCCAACACGATGAGTTCGATCGCCGAAGCGCTCGGCATGAGTTTGCTCGGCACGGCATCCCCGCCTGCCATCGACAACCGTCGCGACTCTGATGCGGAGCGTGCAGGTCAGGCGGTGGTCAACCTCGCACGTCTCGGCATCTACCCGCGCGACATCATGACGAAGAAGGCGTTCGAGAATGCAATTGCCATCTTGAGTGCGCTCGGTGGAAGTACGAATGCGGTGCTGCACCTGTTGGCGATCGCCAACGAGGCAGGCGTCGATCTTTCATTGGATGACTTCAATCGGATCGCAGCCAAGGTGCCGCACATTGCCGACACCAAGCCCGGTGGCAAATACCACATGACCGACATCGATCGTGTCGGCGGCGTGCCCGTGGTGTTGCAGCACTTGCTCGATGCAGGGCTGGTGCACGGCGACGTGATGACGTGCTCGGGCAAGACGATGGCCGAGAGTTTGGCGGACTACAACCCACCGGCACCCGATGGCGACGTCGTGCACCCACTCTCCTCGCCGATCCATGCTGAGGGTGGTATCAACATCCTCACCGGCTCACTTGCACCAAATGGCGCCGTGGTCAAAGTGGCTGGTTTGACCAAGGATCAGCGCACCTTCGAGGGCAATGCGCGCGTCTTCGACGGTGAGGATGGGGCGATGGACGAAGTGATGAAGGGCAACATCAAGCCAGGCGATGTGATCGTCATTCGTTACGAAGGTCCGAAGGGTGGGCCGGGAATGCGTGAGATGCTCGCCATTACGGCAGCGCTGAAGGGCGCAGGCCGCGGAGCCGACGTGGCGCTGATCACCGATGGTCGATTCAGCGGTGGTACGTGGGGATTCTGCATCGGGCACGTTGCTCCCGAGACAGTGGATGGTGGCCCGATTGCCTTCGTTCGCGACGGCGATCGCATTCGCATAGACGTTCCGACGAAGCGACTCGACTTGCTCGTCGATGAAGCCGAGTTGGCCAAGCGCAAGGTGGGGTGGAAGCCGATGGCTCCGCGCTACACGACGGGCGTGCTGGCCAAGTTCGCCAAGTTGGTGCAGGGCGCCGACAAGGGCGCGATCACGAACTTCTGAGTATCAGGATAAGCGCGAGGCGACGAGCCGCGCGCCGACGATCAGCACGAACAGCGTGATCGTGGTGACGATGATGAACGACAGGGCTGTTCCTTCACCGAACGCGAGGTTGCGCAACAGCATTCCCACGCTCACCGTGATGGCCCAAGTAATGAGAGCCGGCACCAGCGTGCCACTTGGTTTCGTGAGCGCAACCACCAACCACGACGAAGCGACTGCAATGAGAAACGGGGCTGCGGTCGACAAGAGACCGCTGATCGAGTTCGCCTCCGCGTGACTTCGTCGGCCAATGGCAACGAAGATGAGGACCGCGATGACGTCGATCAGTTTGGCGGTCACGCTTCGTCGTAGTACTCGCGGCCGAGATGGGTGATTTGTTCTTCACCCATCATCCAGCGCAGCGTGTTCTTCAACTTGGCCAACTGCACGAACAGGTCGTGCTCAGGCGTCAAACCTGGTGCCACTTGCGGGCTCTTGTAATAGAACGAAAGCCACTCTTGGATGCCGCCGAGGCCCGCGCGCTGAGCGAGGTCCATGAACAACACGAGATCGAGCGCCAATGGGGCGGCGAGGATGCTGTCGCGGCAGAGGAAGTCCACCTTGATCTGCATCGGATAGCCGAGCCAGCCGAAGATGTCGATGTTGTCCCAGCCTTCTTTGTTGTCGCCACGGGGTGGGTAGTAGTTGATACGCACCTTGTGGAAGACGTTGCCGTAGAGGTCGGGGAACTTGTCGGGCTGCAAGATGTCCTCGAGAACGCCGAGCTTCGACTCTTCCTTGGTCTTGAAGTTGTCGGGATCGTCCAACACTTCGCCGTCACGGTTGCCGAGAATGTTGGTGGAGTACCAGCCCGACAATCCGAGCATGCGTGCACGCAACATGGGAGCGAGCACCGTCTTCATCAGCGTCTGGCCGGTCTTGAAGTCCTTGCCGCTGATCGCCACTTTGCGCTCCGTGGCCAACTGGCGCAACACGGGGGTGTCGACCGCGAGGTTTGGTGCACCGTTGGCGAAGGGAACACCTTCGAGGATCGCTGCGTAGGCGTACAACATGCTCGGCGCGATGGACGGATCGTTTGCATCGATCGCCTTCTCGAAGGCTTCGATGCTCATGTGCGCAGGACCGGTCTCGATGAAGATCTCGGTGGATGCGCACCAGATCATCACGAGGCGTTCGACCTTCTTCTCATCGCGGAAGCGGTTGATGTCTTCGCGGATCGCTTGCAGCATCTGTCGCTTGTTGATCGTGCCCAACGTGTTTTCGGCGTCGATCTTCTTCACGTACTGGCGGTCGAACGCCGCCTTCATCGGACGGATGTCGCGGAGCGTGTCGGCGATGCCCTCGATGTGCTTCGGACCCTCCAACACTCCGGCGCGTTGAGCAGCCACGTAGGCGTCATCCGGGAACGGATCCCAGGCGCCCCACACGATGTCTTCGAGACGGGCGAGGGGAACGAAGTCCTTGATCAGGGGGTTGCGCCCGTCAGTGCGCTTACCGAGACGAATCGTGTCCATCTGGGCAAGTGAGCCGATGGGAAGACCGAGGCCGCGCTTGGACAACTCGACACCCGCAATGAGGGTGGAGGCGACCGCGCCGAGACCGACGGTGAGCACCCCGAGCTTTCCTTCGGCGGGTGCAACTACTGGACGTTGAGAGGGCATGAACACTCCTGGAGATTGAGGCTCCCCAAGGCTACGCCCCGAACGACCTCGTGATGCTCAAGGCCAATGCCGACATGTATTGGCGTGTCCCTTCGCGAGATACTCCCTGCACCCGATGGAGGTAGTCCCACGCCGCGAAAGAGAGTGCAGTCTCCACACCGAGGAGTGCCGCCAGCGGATCGGGGAGAAGGCGCAACTCACGGCCAAACGTCGTGTGTGTCTGATGTTGCATCGCCGTCCGAAGTGCTTCATGTTCGTCGTGCATCGCCAGTCGTGATGCGCGATTCGGACTGGTGACGAAGGCGCGCAGTGTTGGCGCAAGTGCTGCATGAATCGCATCACGATTGATGGCAATGGCGTTGCATCTCATCTCGAGTGGGTCTGTTGATTCGATGTTGACGAGTGCAGCCCGCGCCCGCGACGCCTGTGCAGTGAGTGCCGCCGAATACATCTGGTCGAGATCGTGGAAGTGGTGGAAAATCGTGCGCAGGCTGACCTCCGCGCTGACCGCGACCTCCGATGCTCCGGGGTTGTACTGACCAGACTCGATGAGCCGAACGAGGGAAGAAGTGATCCGCTCGTGTGTTGCCCGAGATCGCACCGTCTGGGGCACCTCGGTTCGGCCCTTGTGGACCTCCATTGGTCAAGTATGTCCAATAGAGAGACATAAGTGGGTCATTCAGTTTCGTCAGTCGGTGTGCAAGAACCTGCGTCTTTTCGCGCTTTGGATGGGGAAGTTCGAACAAGTTTGGTCATCGTCGGTGCAATAACCCCGCACGTGGGTGATCGATTGTGAACAAACGTTTCATCGCAAGGAATTCCGTTTCGGTCGACGGTTCAACAGCGTGCCGCGTCCATACGGTCACGGCATGTTGCGTCGAGTCGCTGTGTTGACGAGTGTCCTTGCATTGGTCGGCGCAGGAATGGTGTCGGCAGACTTTTCGGGAGCCGTGTTGCAGGATGGCTCCACGGCCACCATGCGCCAGGCGGCGGCATGGAAGTTGGCACTGGGTGACCGGCACACGTGTGTCATCACCTCGGCGAACGCCATCAAGTGTTGGGGAAATAACACTTACGGACAATTGGGGCTCGGAAACAGGACGACAGTCGGTGCTGACTCGACCACGACTGTCGCTGGATCAAACACCACGGACATCGGGGCTACTGCGGTGGCGATTGCTGCCGGAGCGTTTCACACCTGCGCGATTACTACTACCAGTTCTGTGAAGTGTTGGGGTCGTGGCACCATGGGTCAGCTGGGCCATGGAAGTACCACTTCGCTTGGTGA
>JBDKEO010000035.1:0-37867 GCA_039795205.1 Actinomycetota bacterium | reverse complement strand
GAGGTTCGTGCCTAGGTAGCATTTCTCGCACGTCGAAGTGGCGAAATTGGCAGACGCACCAGCTTGAGGGGCTGGCGCTCGAAAGGGCGTGGGGGTTCAAGTCCCCCCTTCGACACCATTGCTAGGTTCGTGTGGTCATGAGTCATACCGCCGATGAAATCGCACTGATCCAGCAGCGGACGTTGCGCGTACTCGTGCTCGGGCAGGTTGCGGGATCCGCGGCACTCGCGGCTGCGGTAACGGTCGGTGCGTTCGTAGTGCAGGAGATCCTTGGACAGAAGACACCCTGGGGTGGAATCGCGAGCGCGACGGTGACGATGGGCACGGCGATCATGGCGCAAATACTGGCGCGAAGAATGAGCGGACGAGGGCGACGTTCTGGCCTCGTATTGGGATATGGACTTGCCATCGGTGGAGGATTGCTCGCCGGGCTTGGGGTAGAGCGACAATCGCTCACAGTCTTCCTGGTGGGCTTGTTCTTCTTCGGTAATGGACAGGCAGCAAACTTGCTTTCTCGCTATGCGGCCACCGATCTGGCGCTTCCTGCTGAGCGTGGTCGTGCGATGAGTCGAATTCTTTTTGCTTCGACATTCGGGGCGGTGTTCGGTCCGCTGTTGATCCAACCGGCACAGGAGCTCGGAGTGGCGTTGTTCGGTTGGCGTCAATACACGGGGCCGTGGGTGTTTGCCGGCTTGTTCTTCCTGACTTCGCTCGTCAACGCGTTGTTGCGCCTTCGACCTGACCCCCTGCATGTGCAACGAGAGAACTCGGACGTGTCGGTGGGGGAGGTGCCGAGGACTGGCTTTGCGGAGATGTTCGCAGTGTTGCGCTCGTCACGTCTCGCTCAACTCGCCTTCGGCAGTATGGCGATTTCACAGGCCACCATGGTCGCGGTGATGACCATGACTCCGGTACACATGAAGGAACACGGCCACGAGTCGATCAGTCAATTCGTGATCTCCTTGCACATCGCCGGCATGTTCGCATTCAGTCCGCTCGTAGGTCGGTTCAGTGATCGTCGTGGCAGGCTGGCCACCATCGTGGTGGGCGCAGGTCTCACCATTTCGGCTACAGCGTTGGCTGCATTGTCGGGCGAATCGCCGACGCTGTTGTTTCCTGCGCTGTGGCTGCTCGGAATCGGATGGAGTTTCGGGTTGATCGGTGGTTCGAGTTTGCTCGTGGATTCGATCCCCATCGAATTGCGGATTCGCACGCAAGGCGCCGCCGACTTCCTCATGAGTGGGTGTGGGGCACTGGCTGGTTTCTCGAGCGGTTTCATCCGTTCGGCAGTCGGCTATCACGCTCTCTCGTTGTCGTCCCTCGTCTTTGCGTCAATCCTGTTGGCCTGGACGACCTGGCGTATCGCGGTGAATAACTAGAGGCAGATGTCCTGTGGCCGCACGGGTGTACGGTCGATGTTCTTGCCGATCGCGTTGCTGATGGCAGCCACGATTGCCGGAGTCACGGAGATGCACGGAGGCTCGCCAATTCCCTTGGCACCGAGCGGAGCCATGGGTTCCGGCTCTTCGATGAAGACGGCCTCGACGTCTGGCGCATCGAGCGCCGTGGGCAGGAGATAGTCCGTGAAGCTCGGGTTGCGCACGCGCCCCTGGTCGATGACGATCTCCTCCATGACGGCAAGACCGAGTCCTTGGGCGATTCCACCTTCGATTTGGCCAATCGCTGACAGCGGGTTGAGGACACGACCGACGTCTTGAGCGGTGGCAATTTGGATGACCTTGACCAGCCCCAGATCGGGGTCGACGTCCACGACTGCGCGGTGGGCAACGAAGGCGAAGGCAACGTGACAGTTGCCCTGACCGTTCTCGTCCAGATCGCTCGTGGGTCGGTGGTGATGCTCGAACGTGTGGGCAAGGGTGCTGCCGGCGCTTGCCTCGCGCACCGGTATGCGCAACGTACCCATCGTGTCGACGACGTCAGTGTCGACGATCGCGAGTCGAAGAGGGTCGATGCCATGCTCGGCGCCGACTTTCTGGAAGAGCATCTCCCGCACCATGCGGCAAGCTCCATCGAGGGCGCCGCCACTCATCCACGTCTGGCGGGACGCCGACGTGGAACCGGCGCTGCCGATTCGGGTGTCGATCTGCTCGAGTTCGACATGATCCACGCCGAGGATGCTCGTGGCGATCTGAATGGCCAGGGTGACGAAGCCTTGGCCCACTTCGGACGTAGCGAATTTGAGGTGGGCGACTCCGTCACGGAGCGTGCAGCGGGCGGTGCTGTAGTCGTCGAAACCTTCGCTGTACATGAGGTTCTTCATCGATACGCCCCAGCCGACTCCTCGCCGAATGTTGCGTCGCTCGGCGGTCAGACCCGAACCGCCCGGAAGGAGCAGTGGATCACCGCCCTCCGGATCGTCGGGTAGGGGAATGGCGGCAGTCTCGGTGATGCAGCGTGCTACGGGGGCGACGGAGTCCATCGGTTGACCCGTGATCAGCAGATCGCCCTTGGACATGGCATTGCGGAGTCGGATGTCGACTGGGTCGATGCCACACGCCTTGGCCAACTTGTCCATCTGTCGTTCGTGGGCGAAACAAGCCTGCACCACACCGAAACCTCGCATGGCCCCACACGGCGGATTGTTCGTACGCACTGCGATTCCTTCGACTGTGGCGTTCTCGCAGACATATGGACCTTGAGTGTGGGTGATCGCATTGATCAACACGGCGGGTGAAGTGCTCGTGTACGCACCGCCGTCCATCAACATGCGTGCCTCGATTCGCTGGATACGGCCGTCTCGCGTGGCGTGGTGACGCATCCAGATCTTTGCGGGGTGTCGGTGGACATGCCCGAAGAAGCTCTCCTCACGGCTGTATTGCATCTTGACTGGCCGCCCCGTGCGGAGCGCCAGAAGACAACTATGCACTTGCAGACTGATGTCCTCGCGTGCACCAAAGGCACCTCCGACACCCCCGAGGACGAGCTGGACGGCTTCTTCGGGAAGTCCCAAGCAATCAGCGATCTGCTTGCGATCCTCGTGCAACCATTGCGTGGCGATGTGCAGCTCGACTGATCGGCCGTCGTGGCCGGGAATGGCCAGTGCCGCCTCGAGGCCCAGGAACGCCTGATCCTGCATGCCGATGTCGTACGTGCCTTCCACCTGAACTTCGCCCACGATCGTCTGATCGCCGCGAACGATGCGTTGACGACGAAAGACGTTGCCATCAGGGTGAATCGGGGCAATCGAATCGTCGAGACACTGCTCTGGGTCGACCAGCGGTGACAACACTTCGAACTCGACGACGATCGCTTGGAGGGCGCGTTTGCAGGTTTCGGGATGATCGGCAGCGACCGCGGCGATCGGTTCACCCATGTAGCGCACGACGTCCTTGGCGAAGACCGGTTGGTCGCTCGAGATCAAGCCATAGGTGGCCTTGCCGGGGACGTCATCGGCGAGCAGGACGCAGGAGACACCATTGATCTTCAGCGCAGCAGAAACGTCGATCGAGAGAATTCGCGCATATGGGTGAGGGGAGCGCAAGGTTGCCCCCCACAGCATGTTGGTGGCGAATTCGTCGGAAGAGAATTGGAAGTCCCCGCGAACTTTCGCCGCTCCGTCGGGGCGCAGGACGCTCGTGCCGAGGGTGTTGCGATTGGCCGTGATCGTGGTGCTCATCGGTTCATCCCCCGGACCTCGATGGCCTGTTGCACGGCGTCGAAAATTCGTCCGTAACCGGTACAGCGGCAAATGTTTCCGGAAATGGATTCCTTGATCTTGGACTCGCTCGGATTCGGATCCGTGTCGAGGAGGTGGGTGATCGCGACGATCAAACCGGGTGTACAGAATCCACACTGCACGGCACCCTTGTCGACGAATGCTCGCTGCACTTCGTTGAGTTCACCATCCTTGGCGAGGCCCTCCACGGTGACGATCTCTGATCCTTGGGCAGTGGCCGCGAGCACCAAGCACGAGCAGACGGCCTCACCATCCATGAGTACCGTGCAACTACCGCATTCGCCCTGCTCACACGCACCCTTTGTGCCGTAATAGCCCAGCCGTTCCCGCAGGACGTAGAGCAGGCTTTCACCCACCCATGAATCGCGGACCTCGTGACGAGTTCCGTTGACTTGTAGGGCATAGTGCTCAGCGGACATTGAAAGCCCTTTCTGCGAAGCGCCTCGCCAGTACCGCTACGGCATGTTTGCGATACTCGGCGGTGGATCGATGATCGGTGATCGGGCGGGATGCACTCGCCGCACGTCGCCCGAATTCGCGGGCGTTATCGTCGGTGACCGCCTTGTGTGAACCCAGGATTCCCTCGAGAAACTGCTCAGCATCCGTGCACCGAACGATCGTGGGGGCAACTGCACCGAGTGCCAGCCTGACCCGATCGTTCGTCGAATCGTGGACGAAACATGCCGAGGCGATCGCGATCACCATGGCGTTGCGCACGCCCACCTTCGAGTAGGCCTGGAAACCGTCGAGACGGGGCACCGTGACACCAGTGATGAGTTCGTCGCGGCGAGCAGCGTTCTTCTTCACGCCGACCATGAAGTCCACGAACTTGACCCGACGTTCGCCACCAATGGATCGCAGGTGGACGTCTGCTTCGAGTGCTGCAAGCACGGGGAGTCCATCACCGGCGGGAGAACACGTGCCGAGGTTTCCCCCCAGGGTTCCCGCCGCACGGATCTGCGGCGATCCGACCGTTCGTGCTGCTTGGGCCAGCGCGGGCAACGCTCGAGCCAGTTCACCTTGCTCCATGTGTCGGTAGGGCAGTCCTGACCCGATGAAGATGCTGCCGTCGTCGTTGCGGTGCCATGACCTGAGCTCATCGACGCGGCGCAACGACACCACGTCGTGAACATCGTGACGACCAAAGTTGACTTCGACCATCAAGTCCGTTCCGCCTGCGACAAGTCGCGCCTCTGGATGCGCTGTGAGCGCTGCGAGTGCCTCCTCGACGGAGCGGGCATTGACGACGGTCACAACGTGCCGTCCCATCCCGAGAAGGTGTCGATCATCGCACGCACGTCGCCGAGCGGATACAGAATCGGGCAAGTCGCACCATTCTCGAGGTAGGTGCGGACGGCCTGACGTGCCTCTGCCGGCGTGCCCGATGCCGTGAGCATCTGCACGATTTCATCGGGAACGAGCTTCGATGCACGTTCCACCTGTTCGTGTGTTGCCGGCCAGGTCAGTACCTCGCCGACTTTGTCGAGGAGGCTCTGGGGGACGCCTGATGCCTTCATGATGTGTGGTTGCTGACCGAGGTATTGAGTGACCATCATGCGCGCCATGTCCAAGGCGACCTTGCGGTCCTCATGCACGCTGCAGACGACGAGTTGCGGACGGTCGATCGATTCCAATGACCTGCCGGCCTTGGCTGCACCCTTTTCCAGGGCGGCGAGGGCCTGTGCGTTGTAGTCGGGCGATACGAGGTAGTTGAGCACGACACCGTCTGCGATTTCGCCGGTCAACTCCATCATCTGCATGCCAGTCGCGCCGATGTAGATGGGAACGTCCTTGGCGCGACGATCCTGGTACACGTAGTCCAGCTCCACGCCATCGAGTTGGACGAACTCGCCCTGAAAGGTGACGTTCTCATTGTTGAGAAGGGCGCGAACTGCGGTCACGATCTCGCGCATCGCCTTGAGCGGCTTGTTGCGACTGATTCCCACCTTCTGCGCCAACGGATCCCACCACGCACCAATACCAAGGATCACTCGACCTGGTGCGAGGTCATCGAGCGTCGAGAAGGTCGCGGCGAGTCTCGCCGGGTTTCGGCTCCAGCAGTCGACGACTCCCGAACCAACTTTGAGACGTTCGGTGACGGATGCGAATGCCGCCATGGGCACGGTGGCTTCGCGTACGAGGCGACTCTCCGCCTGCCACACCGCCTCAAATCCCTTTGCTTCGGCGTACTGGGCGAAAGCCATACCCTCGCGCAGTGGATGGGCATCTTGCAGGTAAATCGCGGCCCGCAGGTGGCCCTTGTCATTGAATGCGAGTGGACTGATGGTCATGTGCTGAGCCTTTCGTGGAGTCGTTTGCTCTGTTCTGCTGCCTTGGCGCGAACTTCGTGTATGTCGATCTTGGTGGGCAGGCCATTGTCGAGCACGACGTCGTCGTTCACCTGAATTCTGATCGGTCGAACACCGGTGGTGAAAGCCAGATGCCACGGAGAGTCCATGTGGTCATAGTTCCATGTCACCACATCGCGCGAGGTGGCGGGCATCAACGCTTGGTTGTTCCGTAGCCATCCCCACACGGTCTCCGGTGTGGCCTGAACGTCGAATTCGCGGAGGCGTGCGTAGGCGACACGGGCTTCATCCAGCATGTCGCTGCCTATTCCATCAGTGCCGAGCAGGATCGTGTTCTCGCGAGTGGATGGACGGGCATAACCAACTGCATTGTTCATGTTGGAGCGTGGATTGTGGACGAGCCTGCCACGCAGGGGAGTGTCCATGTGCACGCCATGCACGAGAAGCCAGTCGTCGGTGGCGAAGGCCGCCAAACGTTTGGCGGCATCCTTGTCGATTGGTCCCTCGGCGACATGGATGTGGACGCCCACTCCGTGTTTTTGCGCAAGTTGAGCAGCCGCTGCGATCGTCTCATCGGAACAGGTGAAGGCTGCATGGAGTCCCACCATGCCCTCGCCTCCACTGCTGAGATAGCGATCGCATTCGTCCAAACCTCGACGGGCGGCGGAGGTCATCGGTGACCCCGGCTCGACGACGCTGTGCAGGTTGCCGCTGTCGTCCCAGCGGTCGGTGACGCCGTAACTGGTATTGAGTCTCACGCCGACATCGCGACATGCCTTGGCGAGCACGCTCAATGAACCCTCGATGAAGCGTGGTGACTCGTGGTGGTCGACGATCGCAGTGGTGCCCACCAAGAGCGCCTCCACGGCACCGAGGGCGGCTGACCAATAGAGCATCTGTTCATCGAGTGCGGCATCGAGACGCCACCAGATGTCCTCGAGGATTTCGGTGAAGTGTTCACTCTGGCGAGGAGGCGCTGGCATTCCTCGAGCGAGTGTGGAGTACAGGTGATGGTGCGCACAGACGAAACCAGTCGTCTGCGTCGAATCGAGCGTCATCGAACGGTCAGTCCTCGTCGCCTGTCGCGCGTTGCATGGGCAACGTGTCGTGCCATGTTCCGGTCGCCTGTCGGAGTGCTGCGGCTACGGCACCGGCCGTCGGCACCAGTCCGATCTCGCCGACACCCTTGATTCCGTAGGGCGAGTTGGGCTGAGGAGACTCGATGATCCGCACCTCGATGGGTGGTACGTCTTTGGCACGCAGAATGCCGAGGCTGCGCAGTGTGTTGTTTAGTGGGAAGCCGGTCTCGGGATCGCTCGGGAAGTCCTCGGTGAGTGCATAGCCGAGGCCCATGTGCACGCTTCCTTCGATCTGGCCTTCACAGAGTTGGGGATTCATCGCCCGACCGACGTCATGCGCCGCGATCACCTTGACTATCTTCCCGGTTTCACGACTCATGACCACCATTTGTGCCGCATAACCGAATGTCGAGTGGATGATCGGATTGGTTACGCCGGGATCGCCGAGTTTGGTCGTCCAGTCGACACGGTATTCGCCGAGGTGATCGACACCCACCGCACAATCTGCGGCCTTGGCCACGTCACATGCGGCTTTGACTGCGCCGGCACCCATCAACGTTCCTCGGCTTCCGGTCGTTTGTCCGAGTCCGAGTTCGCGGGTGGTGTCGACGAGGACTCGGATCCGTTCGGGGTCGATGCCGAGTTCGGTAGCGGCTACCTGCAGGGCGACGGTGTGGATTCCCTGACCCATCTCCGTCCAACCATGACGGACTTCTACGCTGCCGTCTTCGCAGAAGCGGACGACCGCACGAGTGATCTCCTTGAAACCGTTTCCGAGACCACTGTTCTTCAATCCCAGACCGATCCCCACGGCGAAACCATCCGTGCGGGCCCGTTCGTAGTCGGCCTGCAATTCGTCGAGACAGAGTTCCGCGCCGAGACATCCATCGTCCATGATTTGGCCTGGACCCCACACCATTCCGGGCTTGATCACGTTGCGCTTACGAATTTCGAAACCCGTGATGCCGACCTTCTCGGCGAGGCGATCCAGCACGCCCTCCATCGCAAACTGCGCCTGATTGGCGCCGAATCCACGGAACGCACCACAAATCGGATTGTTCGTTCGCGCGGCGGTGGCGGATACGTCGATGGAAGGCACGTGATACGGACCACTGGCATGACCGGCCATTCGTTCCAACACCTTCATGCCCACTGATGCATACGCCCCTGAATCTCCGACGACTCGCACCTTCAGGAATGTCAGTCGGCCTTGCTCGTCGCAACCGGCTTCGTAGTCCATGACGATCGGATGTCGCTTCGCGTGCATCAGCAAACTCTCCTCGCGCGAGAGCGTGCACCGCACGGGCGCCTTCAGGAGCCATGCCGCCAACGCCGCATGGGCTTGATTGCTCATGTCTTCCTTGCCACCGAATGCACCACCGTTGGAGACCAATTCGACCGTGACCTGATCATTCGAAATGCCGAGCACACGAGCGATGTCGTTGCGGTCGTCCCACACGCCTTGACCACCCGAGTAGACGTGCAACGCCGTCCCGTCGGCGTTTGGCACCGCCAGAGTGCTTTCGGGTTCGAGGAAGGCGTGCTCGATGCGTTGGGTGGTGAATCGCTGCTGCACCGCATGTGTCGAGCTCTGCCGTGCGGTATCGACATCGCCGCGTTGGTACTGGCTGACCGAAAGGACGTTGTCGTCGGTCTGCCACACCGCGATCTCGCTCGAAGCGATGGCCTCGAAAGGATCCGTGATCGGCTTGAGCGGTCGGTAGGTCACCTCGATCAATTCACTTGCAGCTCGCGCCGTGAGGCGGTCTTCCGCGACGACGATTGCGAGCACGTCGCCCGCATAGGAAGTGAATCCGCCCTGCGGAATCATCACCGGCCAGTCCTTGTAGATGATGCCGACGAGCAGTTCACCGGGAATGTCGGCAGCGGTGTAGACGGCACGCACTCCCGGTACGGCGGTCGCCTTGCTCACATCGATGAGGAGCACTTCGGCACGCGCGTGCTTGGTGAGGTGCAATGCGGCGTGCAACATGCCGGGAATGCGAATGTCGTCGATGTAGCCGCGGTCACCGAGGGCGAGCTCGGAAGCCTCGTATTTGGCGAACCTCGAGCCGATCTCGGCACTCGTCGTCGGCGTAGGCACGCGCTTCTTGGCAACCGCCTCGATCGCATCGAGAATCTTGACGTATCCAGTGCATCGGCACAGATGGGCTCCGAGATGGCGCTTGATGTCGCCTCGCTCTAAACCCTCGCCCTTCTTGTCGATCAGCGCCTTCGCGCGAACGACGATGCCCGGGATGCAGAAGCCACACTGCAGACCACCACAGGCGGCAAACGACTCGGCGAATGCCCGCCTTTCATCTTCCGAGAAACCCTCGAGCGTGGTGACGGTGCCGTCTGCCACCTTGGTGAGGGGAGTTTGACAACTGACGACTGCCTTCCCGTTGACGATGACCGTGCAACATCCGCATTGTCCACTTGGCGAACATCCGTCCTTTGGGGACGTGACGTTCAGCTCGTCGCGAAGCGCCGACAACAAGTGCGGGTGTCGCCCGCGCACGGTGACGGCCGTCCCGTTGAGAGTGAATTCGACCTCTGCTGAAGTCTCGACAGTTTCGCTCGTGTCCATCATCCCCACTGACACCCCCTGACCCTGCTGGGTACCTTATCCGACAAGGGTTTCAGTTTTACAGAATGTCAATCAGCGAGTACTGCGCCACGTTGGGACGTGATCCTGCCGTACACCTCGGGGCGCCGGTAGCGGTCGAAGTCGAAGAGCGTGTTCTTGTATTGGTAGCACCAGTCCAGGTTGCAGTCGGCAACTACCACCTCGTCTGCGGATGTCGTCGTCTTGGCCAACACCTCGCCCGAGGGGGCGATGATCTGTGAGTCCGCGAGGCTGTCCACTCCTTCTTCGACACCGCCCTTGGCGACACCGACGACGAACGTTCCGTTCTGGTAGGCGCCACTCTGCATGACGAGTCCATTGTGGAAGCTCTGGAGAGGGTTCTGCGACGGGTCCGGTGCGTAGTGCAAGGGAGTGTTGTAACCACACAAGATGAGCTCGACACCTTGTAGGCCCATGACGCGATAGCTCTCCGGCCAACGTCGGTCGTTGCAAATCATCATGCCAACCCGACCACCGAATGCCTTCCACACACCGAAACCTTCGTTGCTTGGGGTGAAGTAGTAGCGCTCGGCATGTTGGAACGGACGATCGGGTTCGTGGTGTTCGTGTCCGGGGATGTGTACCTTGCGGTATTTTGCGACGACCCGACCGTCACGTTCGACGAGAATCTGCGTATTGAAACGCTCTCCCTCGTCGGTGAGTTCGGCGTATCCGAGACAGAAACCGACACCGAGACGCTTTGCCTCGTCGAACAGCGACTGCGTCACCGGTGACGGCATCGAGCGTTCGTACCAGTGATCTGCCGTGCTGATGTCATCCACGAACCAGCGAGGGAAGAAGGTGGTCAGGGCAAGTTCGGGAAAGACCACCAGTTCGGCACCCTTTGCATGTGCATCACGCAACAACGAGATCAGTCGCTCCACTACCTGCGGACGATCGTGATCTCGTTGAATCGGGCCCATTTGGGCAGCAGCAACGCGGATGTTTCTCGTCACGATGACACGCCTGCGAATTCGGTCTCCGATAGACGATGCATGACGCGGAGCAACAGGGTGGAACCGAGCACCAAGTCCTCCTCGCTAGTGAACTCCGCAGGATTGTGGCTGATCCCGCGCACGCTCGGCACGAAGATCATCGCAGTCGGACAAACACGCGCGAGCATCTGTGCATCGTGCCCTGCACCACTCGGCATCTGCTTCCTCGACAAACCCATGTCGTTGGCGCATTCGTCGATCAGTTTGATCACCCGTGGGTCGAAGACGACGGGCTCGAAACGAGCAAGCTGCCGCTTGTTGATGGTGACGCCTTCAGCCTTCTCCAGATGGGCGAGGAAGTCGGTGATCTCCGACTCTGCTTCGCGGAGCCGCGCCTCGTCCGTGTTGCGCACGTCGATGGTCATCGTGGCGCGCGCAGGCACGACATTGATCAAATTCGGGTGGATGTCGATCTTGCCGACAGTGCAGACCTGCGGTGGTCCCATCTTGGTCGCGAGCTCTCGTAGGAAGACGGTGATTCGGCCCACGACATAGGCGGGATCATGTCGGAGTGCCATGGGGGTGGTGCCGGCATGGTTGCTTTGTCCGAGGATCTCGAGTTCCGACCAAGAGATTCCCTGTACGCCATCCACGCAGCCAATCGTGATTCCTTCGGCCTCCAGAACCGGCCCCTGTTCGATGTGCAACTCGACGAATGCATGGGGTGTCGGGCCAGGGCACGGCACGGGTCCTGCATAACCAATCTCACGGAGCTCCTCGCCGAAGTTCTTTCCGTCGATCGACGTCGTCTCCAAGGCCGCTTCGACGCTCATTCCACCTACGTATACCAATGAGCCGAGCATGTCGGGCGCAAAACGAGCACCCTCTTCATTGGTGAAGAAAGCAACCGAAATCGGACGTTGCGGAACGAGTCCGGATTCCTGCATCGTTTGAATCACTTCCAGGCCGGCAAGGACGCCGAGATTGCCGTCGTACTTTCCGCCTGTGCGCACGGTATCGATGTGCGATCCCGTCATGACCGGTGCACCCGAGCCCACTTGCCAAGTACCGACGACGTTGCCCACCTTGTCGATCGTCACCTCAAGTGCGAGTTCCCTCATCCAGGCAACGACCAAATCACGACCAGCTCGGTCATCGTCGGTGAGGGCGAGGCGTGCGCAACCGCCGTTGGGAATCGCGCCCACCTCGGCCAGTTCGAAGATCCTGCGCATCAGGCGCGGACCGTTGATCTGCAGAGTCGACACCACGTCATGAGTGTATTCCTCACCACTCGAAAGGTTTGGTGGCAATCACTGGCGATCGCCAATAATGGAGCAATGACCGCAGTGGATAGACGGCGTTTGTCCGCAGCGATGCAGGCGGAGCGTGAACGCTTCATCGAGGCACACCCCGAATCCCGTCGTCTCGCACAGGAAGCCAAGGCACAAATGCTTTCTGGTGTGCCCATGCCGTGGATGGTGCGATGGCCGGGTGATTTTCCGTTGTTCCTGGAGAGTGCCGAGGGAGTGTCGTTCCTGGATGTCGACGGAAACCGTTACGTGGATTTTTGTCTCGGAGATACGGGAGCGATGACGGGGCATGGTCGCGAGGACGTTGCGGACGCCATTTCCCGACAGGCTCGGCGTGGTTTGACGACGATGATGCCGACCGCTGACGCGTTGTGGGTGGCCAACGAGTTGAGCAATCGATTCGGCAAAATGAAGTGGCAGTTTTGTTTGAGTGCCACCGACGCCAATCGTTTCATGCTCCGATTCGCGCGACATGTGACTCGACGAAAGATGATCGTCGTCAACGACTGGTGTTATCACGGCACCGTCGACGAGGCCCTCGTGATCCTGTCCGAGGATGGCTCGACGATCTCGCGGCCAGGAGCAATCGGACCGCAAGTGGAGCCAAGCACAACGACACGCGCCGTGCCGTTCAATGACCTCGACGCGCTTGATCGAGCCCTGTCCCATGGTGATGTGGCAGTGGTGCTCATGGAGCCGGCGCTGACGAACATCGGGATCGTCCTCCCCGAACCCGGATACTTGGAGGGAGTCCGCGAGATCACGCGCCGACACGGCACCTTGCTCGCTATCGATGAAACGCACACGATCTGTGCAGGACCAGGTGGCTGCACCAAAGCGTGGAATTTGGAGCCGGACTTCGTGATCATCGGCAAGACGATCGGCGGCGGCGTCCCGGTCGCTGCATACGGAATCGCTGAATCAGTTTCGCGAGTCCTCGAGGACCAGATGCACGGTCATGACGTGGATGTCTCGGGGGTTGGGGGCACGTTGAGTGGTAGCGCGTTCGGAATGGCGGCGATGCGTGCGACCCTGGCGAATTCACTCCAGCCTGCGGACTTTGCCAAAGCTGAACCCTTGGCGATTCGTTGGACCGAGGGAGTGCGAGACGTCGTGAATTCGAGAAGTCTTGACTGGCACGTACAGCGCCTCGGAGTGCGCGCCGAATACTGGTTCAGTTCACCTCCACGAAATGGACGAGACGCAGCCGCTTCCGTCGACAGTGAATTGGAGTCGTACTTCCATCTGGCAGCCCTCAACAGGGGAGTGCTCTTGACGCCGTTCCACAACATGGCGCTTCTGTCCCCCCTTCATTCCTCTGACGATGTCGATGTCCACACCCGGATATTCGAAGAGTCCGTGAACGCTGTCGTCACCAAATGACCAATCAGTGAGCGATCTCCTCTTCGTCATTTTGGTGGTGGCGGCAACCGCTTTGCTCCAGTCGATCACCGGTTTCGGGTTTGCCCTACTTTCAGTGCCACTTTTTGCGCTTCGTATAGATGTGCATGAGGCAGTCGTGCTGTCGGCATGTCTCGGAACCATCAGCAGTGGTTGGCAAACCAGACTGCTCAGAGCCGATGCACAGCGCTCGACGGCACTGCGATACATCGTCGCGTCGTTGGTTGGCATCCCATTCGGCTATGCGGCCTTCACCCTGCTGGACGACCAAGTGCTTCGGTTGATCGTCGGTCTCGCAGTGCTGTTCGGGACGGCGGTGGTGGCCTTTGGTGGCAGATTTCGGGTAGGAAGACGGTCGGAGAATCTGCTCGGGGTGCTCAGTGGAGTCCTGCTCATCGCAACGTCCACGAATGGGCCACCGATCGTTCTCGCGATGCAGGCGCAACGGATGCCAATGCTGCAGTTCCGAGCCACGTTGGCACGAATCTTCTTCGTGTCGGGCCTGATCAGTGTCGCGCTGTTCGCACTCACTGGCGATTTGAGTGCAACCATCGTCGTGTCGACCATCGTCTGTCTTCCAGTGATGACGATTTCCGTTCTCCTCGGAAACAGGCTCGTAGGTCGCCTGGCAGAAGCGCGTTTTCGAATACTCGTGCTCGGACTACTGGTAGTGGCAGGGTTGTCCACGCTCGTGGGAGCGATCGTCTAGCTAGCCGAACAGTCTCAACCAGTCATCCATCGTCTGCGCGCGATACACGACGTTGTGCAGCTTGACCTCGCTGAACTGCGCGTGTGTCTTCCGTGAGTAGTCGTGACCGGGGTAGAGATCGGTGTCGTCCGGCAACTGCGCAAGTTTGGCGAGGCTGCGAAAGAGATCTTCGGGATTTCCGCCAGGAAGATCGGTTCGGCCACATCCATCGAGGAAAATCGTGTCACCCGAAACCAGTCGACCGTCGACCATGAAACATTGACTGCCTGGTGTGTGGCCTGGCGTGTGGAGGAGGCTGACTCGAACGTCTCCGACATCGAGAACATCTCCGCCTTCGACGAGCTTCAGCGAGTCGATGGAGACTCCGGTGGTCTTCATGATCCACTCGCTTTCGTTTCGATTGACGAACACGGGCATGGATCGAGCGCTCAAGATTTCGACGATTCCAGGAAGACTCATACCCATCATTCGCCCTCCGCAGTGGTCGGCGTGATAATGCGAAATGAGGATCGAATCCACTTCAAACCCGTCATCGGCAGCAATCTGGAGAAGTTCAAGCGGCGCGTAAGCGGGATCGATCACCGCACACCTACGCGTTCTAGGGTCGCCGATCAAATAGGCAAAGTTGCGCATCTGGTTTGCCACTTGATCGTCGCGGGCAAAATCGCGTCCGGAGAGCAATTGTCGAAAGTAGAGATCATGACCACCGCTGCCAGGCACGTTCGAACTTTACGTGGTCCTACGATGGAGCCGTGATCGATGGCTCGATTTTGCACCGTGGAAGGCCCATTCCGATCCCTGCAGATATTCGCTCCCTGTTCAAGGATGGAGACCAACTTTTCGCGACCGATTCGGGTCGTGTCCTGCATGTTCCGGCCGAGGTGATCCGTGATGTCGATGGGTGCGTAAAACGAGCCAAGGGGGCGCTCCAGGGAATTCGTGTTGCGCCCGAGGCGGCCATTTCAGGGTTTTTTCGACGGGCCGCTGAAATCCTGCGGATTCCGTCAGTGCGTAGTCACCTCATCGAAGTGAACGAGGAGGATGTTCGACGAGCAGAGTCGATCGGGAGATCGACCACTCGTTTGAGACTCGACGACCGGATGCTCGACGCGATGCAGGCATCATTCGAGATTTGGGCAAACCAACCCGTCCAACGAGAAGTGTTGGTGGAAGAGGTTCGGCACGACTCATGGACCGTGAGTCAAGTTCTTGCGCCGCTGGGTGTCGTCGGATTCGTCTTCGAGGGGCGACCCAACGTCGTCGTCGACGCATGTGGAGTACTGGTGACAGGAAACTCCTGTGTCTTTCGAATCGGTCGCGATGCTCGGCGTACCGCCGAGGCGATCATCAAAGAGGTGATCGAGGTGGCTCTTCTCGAAAATGGCCTTCCTGCAGACAGTGTCGTCTTGATTCCACGTGATGACCACGCAAGTGGCTGGGCGCTGTTCTCCAATGGCGACGTGTCGTTGGCGGTGGCTCGGGGAAGTGGGGCAGCCGTGCAGGATCTTGGTTCGGTGGCAAGTCAGAGTGGAGTTCCTGTCAGCCTGCACGGGCGGGGGGGAGCGTGGTTCCTGGTTGGCGACAGTGCAGACCAGTCCCGTTTACTCGCCACGTTGCGAAACTCGCTCGATCGCAAGGTCTGCAATACCGCCAATGTGGTGACGATACCGATTTCACAAGCAACCCAATGGTTGACGACCATCCTGAAGGCGGTGGACGAGGCAGCCGCAGCTCGAAATGCCAATGGAATCGTCCATGTCATCGCGAGTCATGACATCGACCCACTCGGTTACGTGGATTTTTCGAGTACGCGATTGAAGGTGGTCGCCGCAGACATCGATGTCGTGCAGACGGAATGGGAATGGGAGAACGATCCGGAAATCACAGTCCTGATCGTGGACGGTTTCGAACAAGCGGTGTCGCTGTTCAACGAGTCATCGCCCCGCCTCGTTGCATCGATCATTTCGGAGGATCCTTCAGACCACGAGTTCGGGTGGAACCATCTCTCGTGCCCCTTCGTCGGTGATGGTTTCTCTCGATGGGTAGACGGGCAATTCGCACTTCGACGACCTGAGCTTGGATTGTCGAATTGGGAGAACGGAGTTCCTCTTGGTCGCGGCGCGATCCTCTCTGGTGCGGACATCCATTCGGTGCGATATCGGGTCAAACAGATTGACGAGAACCTGCGCCGATGATTCGTAGAACACGATTGATGGAAGCGCTTGCGTCTCGTCTGGATTCCTTTCTCGCAGCCAACCTGCACATAGGGCCGAACACATCGCGGGGGAAACGGTTCCACTCCTTCGGCGAGGGAAGCATCATCATGTATCCCTTCGCCAACGTGTACAACGAGCATTACGTCAAGATTGGTTCAAGTACCACCATCGGCCCGAATGTTTCGCTTGCAGCCGGCATGGTCCCCGGGCAGTCGTGTCTGACGAATCCGGTCGTCGAGATCGGAGATCGCTGCTTGATCGGGCGCGACAGCGGAATAGTCGGACATTTGGGAATCCACATCGGGAACGACGTCTGGACCGGACATCGGGTGTACATCACGGACCAAAATCACGGCTATCAGGACGTGACACGACCGATTTCCACTCAGACACAAGCGGAACGTCCGGTGAGGATCGGCGACGGATCCTGGATCGGAACCGGCTCAGTGGTGTTGCCGGGAGCGACCATCGGCAAGCACTGCACGATAGGAGCAAACTCCGTCGTGACCGGCGACATCCCTGATTACTCGGTAGCCGTCGGAGCGCCGGCCCGCGTGATCAAGCGCTATGTGGATGGCCAGGGTTGGATTCCGGTCACACCGACAGATCGCTAGGTGGCGCGCAACTGTCCATGTCGTTGGCTCGCGCGAACGTGCCGAGTTTTTCGCTGAGAGGGATTCCGTCCACCCGTGTCTCAGCGAACGGTTCGTTCTTGCCCTGCCGCAGCAGCTCGATGTATGCGCGCCGATCATCCAGATAAGTCAGGTAATCGGCACGCCATAGATCGCTGATGGCCAGACCCTTTTCGTCTGATGGCAACTGCTCGAAGACGTCCTTCACCATCTGGTCGAGAATCTCGGTGGCTTGCTCCACCAACTCCGAACGAATCAGGAGGTCATCCGTGCTTTGGATGCGGCGAGTATCCGCCAATTCTGCAAGCTGGATTCGTGCTGTCAAGCAAATCTCTTGGGCGCGCGACGACCACGTGCGATCGGCGACTCGATTGATGCTTTCGCGAGGCGACAAAAAGAAGGCATAGACCCACATGGCTGCCATCAACGCGATGACGACACCAAGACCCATTCGTTTGAGAGTGTTCAGTTTTGGCACCACGTGATCGTACAATTCGTGACGATGGATGTTTCGTCGCGCGAAGACAGGACGCGACTCAAGCATTCGATCCCACTGATTCGCAAGTTGCTCTCCTTTCACCGTCGTCCATTCACGGTGGCGGTCTGCGGTGCAGCGATTTATGCGCTATGCACGGTGGCGTCGAGTTTTGCCGTATCTCGCTTGATCGACTCGGTGATTCAGCCGTTCTTCTTGGATCGAGAGAGCGTCGGGCGGGCCTATCTAATGGCCTGCGCAGTCATCATCGCCATCGCGCTCGTGCGCGCGACAGGAGTCGTGGTCCGACGTTCATTCGCGGGGGTGACTCAGTGGCGCACCGCCTCGTCTCTCTCAGAGCGGACCGTTCGATCCCTCCTTGCCAGGCCCCTCACATGGCACCTGTCTCGGCAGCCTGGCGATCTCGTTGCACGGGCCGGCGTCGATGCCGACGCGGCGGTGGCATTGCTCGGACCCATGCCGTTTGCCACCTCGGTAGTGGTCCTCATCGTGGCCGCAGGTGCCGCCCTGATCGTGGTGGATGCATTGTTGGGTGTTCTCGCACTCATCGTTCTTCCATTGATGATGTTGTTGAACGTCACATATCAGCGCAAGGTCGATCGTCACTTCGTCACCGCTCAGCATGAATTGGGTGCGTTCTCCGAGGCTGCGTACGAGAGTCTCGAGGGTTACTCGGTGGTCAAGGCCTTTGGTGCAGAGTCCCGCGAAGCGGACCGCATGGCATCGATTTCTGAACGGTTGCGGGAAGCACGTATCCGCGCAGTCAGGGGAAGAGCCACGTTCGACGGCTTGATGGACGCCATGCCCGCGCTGATCAACGTCTTGCTCGTGGTCATCGGCGCGCATCGAGTGCAGTCGGGTGCACTGACCGTCGGAGAACTGTCTGGGTTCGTCTATTTGTTCACGCTGCTGGTTTTCCCGCTCCGAATCATCGGATACGTGTTCAGCGAACTCCCACATTCCCGCAGCGGCATGGACCGGATCGATGAGATCCTTGACGAGTCATCTCCCGCCCAACCGACCGTGAGTACCGTCCGCAATCAGGCTCATGTGGCCGAACTGGAAAACGTGTCTCTCGGATATGGACCTGATGTGGTGCTTCGTGACGTCACATTTTCCGTTGCGAGAGGGGAGACGGTGGCCTTGGTCGGTCCCACGGGTTCCGGCAAGTCGAGCTTGTTGATGGTCGTTGCCGGCTTGTTGGGTGCAGACACTGGTTCGGTGGCCACAGGTCGCACGAGCATCGTCTTTCAGGAGCCGTTCCTGTTCGACGGAACGATTCGCGACAACGTGCTACTTGGAGACTCCGATGCATCCCTCCTTGACGAGGCGCTACGAATCTCTTGCACTCTTGAGTTTCTCGACGAACTTCCAGCTGGACTGGAGACGCCGACCGGAGAGCGTGGAGTCGGACTGAGCGGCGGGCAGCGGCAACGGCTGGCGCTCGCACGCGCACTTTGTCGCAAAAACGACTTGTTGCTCCTGGATGATACGACATCCGCCCTTGATTCGACCAATGAACTTCGGGTTTTGCAGCATCTCCGGGAGATGCAACCACGACCCGCCGTGTTGATGGCTGCATCTCGTCCGTCAGCAATTCGTGCAGCCGATCACATCATCTTCATTGCTCATGGGCAGATTCAAGGAATCGGTGATCATGACGAACTGATGGAGCGTCTCAAGGAATACCGCGAACTCGTCACTTCCTACGAGACGGGTCGATCCGATGGTTGATTCCGAGAGACACGGCGGATCCTTCGAGATCATCACCAAAGGCATGAGAACCGCACCCTCCTTCACGGAGGGAATCGGTCTCACCTTGCTGTTCGCCATCTTGGGAACGGGCGCGCGAATCGCGATACCCGTCCTCCTGCAACAAGTCATCGACCGAGGTTTCGACGATGGCGAAGTGGACATGTCGTTCATCTACGTGACTGCCGCCATCGCCGCGGCATTCATCATGTGTTCCTCATGGTCTTTGCGAACCGCAGCAGCCCGTCTCGGTGTTCGCGCCGAACACGGGCTCTACTTCCTTCGTGTTCGGCTTTTCGAGCACATCCATCGTTTGAGTATCGAGGACCATCACGAGACACGGAAGGGTGAGCTCGTATCGCGGGTCACCAGCGACATCGAGTCAATGACTCGTTTCTTTGCTTGGGGCGGGTTGACGCTCCTTCTCGACACCACCCAGATCATCGTCGTGACCATGGTGATGATGGCGTACGACTGGCGTCTCGCCTGTGTGGCATTGCTGGTTTCGGCACCGCTTGCTTTCGTGCTCCGTGCACTCCAAGGCAGGCTCCTTCGCGCTCACTCTCGGAGTCGCGAAAGAAACGCAGACTTCTATGCCGATTTGGGGGAGTCATTTTCAGGTTTGGCAACATTGCGTTCGTATGGCGCGGTGGATCGGCGACTCGAAAGTCTCGTGACGGCCTCGCGAACCCGCGCTTCTGCGAACATCCGTGCGGGAGTAGTAGGTGCGTTCCTGTTTCCCCTCGGAGAGATTTTCGCCGTGTTCACGGTCTGCGCGGTGGTCGGAGTTGGACTGGTCATCGGTCCCGCTGGAGGCTTGACTGCCGGCGCTTTGGTTGGTTTCGTCTTCCTCACGTACCGGCTGCTCGAGCCCATTGCGGAATTCACCGAGGTGATGGACATGACACAAAGTGCGGTGGCCAGTCTTCGTCGTGTACTCGGTGTGCTCGAGATACCGATCGGCCCACCGGAGCCTCGCGATCCGAAACCAATTCCGATGGGCAGTATCGCAATCGACATCGACAAGGTCAGTTTCGTCTACGACACGGTGGATGATCGAGGCGAACGTCCCGCTGTCGACCGTGTTTCCTTGCACATTGCAGCAGGTGAGCACGTTGCTCTCGTGGGGCCTTCAGGCTCAGGCAAGAGCACCCTTGGAAGGTTGGTTGCACGTCTTATCGACCCGTCTGGAGGTGCGGTACTGATTGGAGGAGTGGACGCGCGACGAGTCACCAACGATGAACTTCGCGCTCGCGTCGTGATCGTTCCCCAAGAACCTTTTCTGTTTTCTGCAACCATCGAAGAAAATCTGCAATTTGCTGCCCCCCACGCAACACGAGACGAGATGCGCACTGCGTTCGTTCGGCTTGGCTTGGGAGAGTGGCTCGACTCACTTCCTCAGGGCCTCGATTCGGAGGTAGGACAACGTGGCTCATCACTGAGCGCAGGGGAGCGGCAGTTGGTTGCGCTCGTGCGCGCCGCAATCACGAGTCCCGATGTCCTGATCTTGGATGAGGCAACGTCTTCAGTGGACCCGGTCACTGAGCAACAGTTGGGGAGAGCCCTGGAGGCGCTCTCTGCAGGAAGGACGACCATCTCCGTCGCCCACCGTTTGTCGACTGCGAGTCGAGCCGATCGGGTCGTCTTGATGAATCAGGGCCAGATCATCGCTGAAGGGAGCCATTCCGAACTTCTCGAAACCTCTCCGGAGTATTGGACGCTTCATGAGGCGTGGCTGGCCTCGACGACGGTGCAAGGGAAATGAAGCTCAAGATTGTCCTGATTTCGCTCGTGTTGGCGTCGGCCGCATGTGCTCCACTCGATTCAACCGGTCAGGTTTGTCGGCTCATGCCGGAACTCGACTCCAGCACCGTCGCGATCGCGGTGGCCTTCGAAGATCTCGCACAGGTCGACTCGGCGGTTCTGGAAAGTTCGCTATCGGTGCTGATCGACACACTGAATTCCTTGCTCGAGAGTCCACCTTCTGAGATCGCGGACTCTCTACTCGCGCTCGATCGCGCATACAGAGAAGTACGTGTTGCATTGATCAACGTTGATTTCGACGGGAAACTCGCAGTGAACGATGCGGCAACGATCAATGCCTTGTCGGGTTTGCGCAGATCGGATGTCATTCGCGCGTTTCAGCGACTCGATCGGTTCGTGGCGGAACGATGCAATGCCGATCTGGAGTCGCCGATTCCACCGGCCATGGGGGATGGCACGTCCCTCCCGACACCGATCCAAACCCCTGACGAGACTGAGGAGTACCCGTTCGTGGTCGAAGATGAGCCGTCAGCGCTTACGGCGTACGGGTACCTGTTGGTTGCCGGTCGAGAAATTGTCATCGATGACGCACAAGCAGAGTGCATCGGTCGTTCGGTCTCGAATGCTGCATTGGAGTCAGGATCCACGGACGACTCCGTGCTCGAGGCAATGATCGATCGCGCGTTGAGTGAGTGCATCGAGAGTCCGTCAACGAGCACGACCTCGGCGGGAGCGGGCGATTAGTCTCGCATAGTCATGGAATTCACACTGATACGTCACGCCGAACCGGAATGGATCAAGGATGGCAAGGCCGTGGTCGATCCACCGCTCACCGATCGAGGACTGGACCAAGCAGCGCTACTCGGAAAGAGAATGGCCGATGCTCGGTTCGATCACATTTTTGCCTCCCCACTCATTCGCACCCATCAGACTGCGGCGCCGACACTGGAAGCCCATGGACGTGACTTGATCATCGAGCCGTGGTTGGAGGAGATTCGTGAGCCTGCCTGGCACGGTGAGCCGGCTGAGACGACGATCAAGGCCTATCGCGACGAAATGGCGCGGAACGCAGAGGATCGTTGGCACGGCCTACACGGAGGGGAACCTGTTCGAGACTTCGTCAACCGCATCCATGCAGGTGCGGAGCAGTTTCTCGCTTCTCGCGGTGTGCATCGCATGGATTCGCCATTGCCGCTCTGGCACATCGACAACCCTGGCGAATCGTTCGTATTCGTTGCCCACGCCGGCACCAACAGTGTGATCATTTGCCATCTCCTGGGTCTGCAACCGACGCCTTGGGAGTGGGAACGCTTCGTCATCGGACATGCTTCGGTGACGACGATCAAGGCGATGAAGTTGGGCGATGGGTACACGTTCAGTCTGATCAATCTCAGTGACGTGGAGCACCTGCCAACTGAAATCCGTACTCGCTGAGATCAGCACTCGCAGTCTCCAGAAATGGAGATGGGGGCGACACCAGGATCTCACACCTGTGCCGCCCCCATCACTCGACTGGCTTACTGCGGGAGCACCGCCTCGTTGGCGCAGCCGTCGATTGCTTTGAGCAGCGGGAAAGGATTGATCGCTGCTCCACCTTGGGGATGGATCTCGAAGTGCAGGTGGGGCGAACCAGCGTTACCAGTTGAACCGTTGTAGCCGATGATCTGTCCCGCGCGCACTGGGGTGCCGTTGGCAATCCCTGGCGCGAAGGAATCCAGGTGTGAGTAGTAGAAGTACGTGCCATCGGCGATCGTCAGGCGGATGGCGTTTCCACCAAGAGCGAGGCCGCTGTAGGTGCGCGTGATCACGCCGTCCATGACTGCATAGATCGCGAGGCCGCGTGCGCCGATCACGTCGGTGCCCTCGTGCGTGCGACCGCCGCTACGGGGCTCACCCCACGAGTCGACGAACGAGCATCGACCCTGCATCGGGAAGACGCGCATCTGGGGGAGTCCGAGTTGCTCGAGTGAGGGAATCAGACCGAGGGCGGCGGCAGTAGGTGCATCCAACGCACCAGAGGCGTTGAGTCCGCGTGACTGCTGAAATGCGGTGATCGAGATCGTGGTGGCGGCACCGAACACGCCATCGGCGCCACCCTTGACCTGCACACCGTTGGCAATCAGCGCGTTCTGCACTGCGCGAACGTTCTCGCTCGTTTCGCCCCGGCGAGGAAGGTTCGCCAAGGTGATCCCTGCGGCCGGCGCCGGCGCCGCAACCACGGGAGCTGGTGCAGGTGCTGCTGCGGGGGCCATTGCCGTGATCGCGCTCATCGTTGCTTGGTCGACATCACCCGTGATGGGAAGTCCGCGGCGCTTCTGGAACTCGCCTACAGCGGCACGGGTGCCCTGACCGAACACGCCATCGGCACCGCCCCGCAAACCAATTCCATCACGAAGCATCGCCTGCTGAATTTGACGAACCGTCTCACCACGGTCGCCGACCTTGAACATCGGAACAGATGGTGTTGCGACGGTCACTGCGGCTTGGACGACGGTTGCTGCAGGAGCCTGCTTGGCGGGCACCACGATGGTGCCAAGACCGAGGAACTTCGCAGTACGCGCATCGACACGACCCGTGGGACGGAAACCGGCCACCTTTTGCAGGTTGCGGAGCGCTGATCGAGTGGCCTCGTTGAAGCTGCCGGTGATGCCGCCGCGGAGGGTGAAACCGCGTGCAACGATGGCCTGCTGGAGACGCGTGACGTCGGGGCTGGTGTCGCCCAAGCGAGGAAGTTGTGGCTGGACGGCTTGCACCGTGGCTGCCGAAGTGCCCTCCACTACTACGTTGAGTCCGATGCAGGAAATGACTCCGGCGATGACGGCCTTGCGAACTACTGACTTCATGATGTGCTCCCTGGCTTGGTGTGAGATCCGCTGAAGGGATCGGCCCGGGAACAGGGCATCTTGAGAGAAAAGTGACCAAAAATGTTGAGTTCACCACTCTCAGTGGTGAAACACGCCCGAGTCGGCCCAGATGGCACTCGTGGTGGGGACGACGGTTCCCCTCGGGGTGGTGAGAACTACGGTGCTCTGCCGTGGTGGTGACCCCGAGCCGTTACGTCTGGATCGCCAGATTCGCGCTGATCATGCTCGTGGCCATCGTCATCACGGGCTCGGTGGTGCGTCTCACTGGCTCGGGCCTGGGCTGTGTCGACTGGCCAGAATGCAACGAGGAGCGCTTCATCGATGTCTCCTCGGGCCATGCCGCGATAGAGCAGGTCAACCGACTCTTCACAGGCCTGGTGGCCCTGTCGGTGATTCTGGCCCTCGGGACCTCGCTCCTGATGCGGCCTCGCAGTAGACGACTCGTGGTGCTGTCAATCGGGCTCGTAATCGGCGTGCTCGCTCAGGTCGTCATCGGGGGAATCGTGGTCCTCACCGGACTTCACCCATCGAGCAACATGCTCCATTTCCTGGTGTCAGTCGTTCTCGTTGCGATGTCGCGATGGTTGTTGAACGAAGCGAAGCGCCTAGCGGGTCGGGAAGAGGAAACTGCTGGCCTGTCGGGTGCATCGCGATGGGGTGGCGCACTGATGCTCTCCACCATCGCCACCATCGTCGCAGGCACGGTGGTGACGGCGACAGGGCCTCACGCCGGCGATGAGAACGCTCCACGATTCGACTTGGACCTTCGTTCGACGGTGCAAATTCATGGCGTCCTTGCCTGGATCACGGCCGGCCTGCTCCTGTACGGGATTTGGAAATCATTTTCAGCGTGGCGTGTGCTGCGACGTCCGATCGAGGTGATGCTCGGCGTCTTTCTCGCCCAGATGTTCGTGGGTTATCTGCAGTACTTCAGTGGTGTTCCTGCTCAGCTGGTGGCGATTCACATCGCCATCAGCATGGGAGTCGTGATCACCACGATGGACGTGATGTGGCGTTGCAGAACGCGATCAGAAGTCACTGAGCAGCAGCACGCATCAGTCGGTCTCTGATCGCCAAACCAAGACCAGCCGTACTCGGCAGTTCGGCGATGATCAGATCTGCGCCCTTGTCATCGGCATGCCGAAGTTGTGAATAAAGCGTCGCAGCGAGAAGAGGCGGCGATTCGACGTGAACGAGTCGAGCGACATGCCTCCCTTCGCGCTCGTATTCCGCGACCAGTCGTTCTGCTTCGTCGTGGTCCTCGGCAAGCAACACCCGGGCCCGAGGCTGATAGTGAACGGGAAGCGTTCCCGGAGCACTCACCTCACCGACAGTCGATTCGATCTCGTATCCCACTACGGAGCTGATGTCCTCCACGGGCAAACCCCCCGGTCTGACGAGACGCGCATGATCATGGCTGAAGTCGATGATCGTGGACTCCACGCCGATGCTGCAAGGACCGTCATCCACGATCAGGTCGACCTTCGTCCCGAGGTCATGACAGACGTGATTTGCAGTGGTCGGACTCACTCGTCCGAACAAGTTCGCGGATGGCGCCGCGACAGGACTACCAAGTCGGCGGATGACTTCACGGGTGAAGAAGTTTGCGGGAATCCGTATGGCGACGTGGTCTGACCCTCCCACGACGAAGTCGGGTACTCGATCGTTTCGGTGCACCAGCATCGTGAATGGACCAGGCCAGCAGCTTTCGGCACACCTCAGGGCATCCTCAGACAGTCGATCTGCAAACTGCCGAACATCGTCCAAGTCCGCAACGTGGAGAATCAGCGGATGACTCGTGGGACGACCTTTTACTTCGTAGATCCGTCTGATCGCAGGTTCAGAGGTGATCGAGCCAGCAAGGCCATAGACGGTTTCCGTGGGAAGCGCGACGATGCCGTCGTTGCCGAGAGTCTCCACGGCTCGTGTCAGTGTCTTTTCGTCATGTGCGTCAACGATGGGGCAGTCGAACTCGGACACTGGGGGCAGGTTAGCCACGGCTTCACGACGAATGGGGGCTAACATTTCTGCGTTTCCCGGGGGAGGTCGAGCCATGAAGTTCCTACGTGACGTGCCCGACTTCGATCTCACCTACAACGACGTCTTCCTCGTGCCGTCGCTTTCCGACATCGAATCACGGATGAAGGTCGATCTGAAGACCAGCGACGGAATCGGCACGACCATTCCCGTCGTCGTATCCAACATGACGGCGATCGCCGGTCGGCGCATGGCCGAGACGGTCGCCCGCCGTGGCGGATTGGTCGTCTTGCCGCAGGACATCCCTATCGACGTGGTCGCCGAGGTGGTGCGATTCGTCAAATCTCGGCACACGATCTTTGACACGCCCATCATCATGAATGCGGAAGGAACCATCGGCGAGGCGCTGAGTCTGCTGCACAAGCGTTCCCACGGGGCGGTGTTGATCCTCGACGACGAGGGAAAGCCCCGAGGGGTGTTCACCGAACACGACGGCGCGGGTTTCGACCGATTCACTCAGCTGCACAACGTGATGAACCGCGAAGTGATCACGATCCCGCAAGATCGTTCGGTCCAGGAGATTCACGACGTGATGAACGATTCGCGTTTGAGCTTCGCTCCAGTCGTCGACGGCAATGGGGTAGTGGTGGGTTGCATCACACGCAAGGGCGCGTTGCGGAGCGCCATCTACAAACCAGCCGTGGACGAACAAGGCCGGTTGATGATTGGCGTCGCGGTGGGCATCAATGCCGATCCGGCAAGACGGGCGAAGGCACTCGTCGAAATGGGCGTCGATGTCGTGGTCGTTGATACTGCGCACGGTCATCAACGCAAGATGCTGGAGGCAGTCGAGCAGGTGAAGGCGGTCAGCGGATCAATCAAATTGGTGGCGGGCAATGTCGTGTCACCGCAGGGAACTCGTGACTTGATCTCGGCCGGAGCGGACATCGTCAAGGTGGGTGTGGGACCGGGAGCCATGTGCACCACTCGAATGATGACGGGCGTCGGACGTCCGCAGTTCTCTGCCGTTCTGGACTGTGCCGAAGAAGCTCGCTCTCATGGCAAGCATGTCTGGGCAGACGGGGGTGTGCGCTACCCGCGCGACGTCGCTCTGGGCATTGCAGCAGGCGCATCCAACGTCATGTTCGGCTCGTTGCTTGCTGGCACCTACGAATCGGCTGCCGATACCTTGCGTGATACCGATGGCCGTCTCTACAAGGAGAGCTTCGGTATGGCCTCCAACCGTGCGGTGCGTAATCGGACGCGCCAGGAGAGCGCAATCGAGCGTGCTCGCAAGGAGCTGTTCGAGGAGGGGATCAGCACGTCGCGGATGTACCTCGACCCCGAACGTCCAAGCGTGGAAGACATCCTCGACCAAATCGTCGCTGGGGTGCGTTCAGCGTGCACGTACTCTGGAGCCTCCACCCTCACCGAGCTGCATGAGCGAGCCATCGTCGGGGTGCAGAGCTCTTCCGGATACGAAGAGGGTCGACCGCGCGATACCAGTTGGTAGGCGACATGCGTATCGTCGCCATCGACGGCCCAGCAGGCGCTGGTAAGTCCACGATCGCCCGCCTGTTGGCCGAGAGAATCGGGCTGATGTATCTCGATACGGGAGCGATGTACCGGGCGATCACCCTGCTGGCACAAGACATGGGAGTCGAACTAGCGAGCGACGAGAAGATGTCAGCGCTCCTCGACGAGTCGCGGATCTTCGTCGGCAAGACCACCGTCACGATCAATGATCTGGACGTGACCACTCGTATCCGATCCAAGGAGGTGACCGCGGGGGTGAGCGTGGTGGCATCGCTGCCCGGTGTTCGGCAACGTCTCAGGGTGTTGCAACGGGAGTGGGCCAATCGCATCGGCGGAGGCGTGGTGGAGGGTCGCGACATCGCGACCGTCGTGTTCCCTGAGGCCTGTCTCAAGGTCTTCCTGACTGCCAGTTCACATGAACGAGCACGGCGACGAGTCGAACAATCTGGGGGGAATCTCGACGAAGTGGAAGCAGCGATCACCATGCGAGACGAGCGCGACATGTCACGCGAGGACGGCCCGCTGAAACCTGCCGATGACGCCGTCGTGATCGATACGACGGGTCGGACCATCGATGAAGTCTTGAACGAAATGGTCAGTCTCTTTGGAGAGCGCTGTGGCTGAAGTAACGAGCAAACTCGCAGGAGACGGATTCGCTGCACGTGCGTTCTACCGATTTGTCAAGGGGCTCGTCGTTTTCCTCGCTCGCTCGTTGCTCCGTGTCGAATACATCGGTCTCGAACACGTTCCCCGGTCGGGATCGTTCATCGTTGCGCCTACGCATCGATCCCTTCTCGACATTCCGGTCGCCGCAGGCGTGACGTCGCGGCGTCTGCGGTTCATGGGTAAGGACGCGTTGTGGAAGGTTCCCGTCTTCGGACGTTTTCTGAGTGCGCTCGGTGGGTTCCCAGTTACGCGCGGTTCGGCCGACTTGGAGGCGCTCAAGCGTTGCATCGGCGTTCTGAAGAACGGTGAACCCTTGGTGCTCTTTCCGGAGGGAACTCGGCACGAAGGCCCGGTGATCGCCGAATTGTTCGACGGTGCCGCGTTCGTGGCCGCCAAGGCGGAAGTACAGATCGTTCCCGTGGCCATCTCGGGTACCGAGATTTCGTTCCCCAAGTCCCTGAAACAGATGGCCAAGTGGCGCTGCACGGTCATCGTCGGCCGACCGATTGGTTACTCGTCGAACGGGCGCCAGTCGCGAGACGAGATGGCCATGTTGACAGGGCGACTACAAGGCGAGTTGCAGTCGCTCCTCGACGAGGCCAACCGCCGAGTATCTCAGCGACTCAAATAAGCAGCCGCAAGCCTCGCCAGCGACTCCACGTCGTTCGCATGCACCAATTCACGAATCGAATGCATCGACCACTGCGGCACACCGACATCGACCGTGTCGATACCAAGCCGGGTTGCGGCGATCGGACCGATCGTGGAACCACAACCAACATCGTTGCGCGAGGAGAATCTCTGCAATGTGATGCCTGCCCGCCGTGCTGCTTCTGCTGCCACGGGGAGCGACCGAGGTGAGGTCGCGTAACGCTGGTTGACGTTGATCTTCACCGCGACTCCGCCGCCGATGGTGGGAGCGTTGTCCAGATCGTGCTTCTCGGGATGATTCGGATGGACACCGTGGCTGTTGTCCATGGAAAGCAACATCGAACGGCTCACGCCGTTCAGGTAGTCCTTCCTCGATCCACCTGCGGCATAGGCCAGCGATTCGAGGATCTGTTCGACGATGACAGAGGCAGCACCATCTTTAGACGACGAACCCACCTCCTCATGATCGAACAACACGACCATGCTCGGCTGATCCGCCACCTGCGCAAGGAGGGCATGCATCGCCGCCCAACAGGAGATCTGATTGTCGAGTCGGGGAGACGAGATGAACTCCGAATTCCTACCCAGTCGAGTTCCGCGTTGGACATCGACGAGCTGCACCGACATGGCATCGATGTCGACTACGGCGAGACCTGCTGCATCGGCCATCAGGTTGGTGACATCCGCCGGTTCGACTGACCACACGGGACTGAGATGGCGATGACGGTCGATGACATGGCCACGATCGTTCAGTTCCCGATCGAGGTGGATCGCCAAGTGAGGCAAACGCGCAATCGGATGGTCGATGTGGATGAGACGTTCGATCCGATCGCGCCCCACCACGGTTCCAGCAAGTCCGAGATCACGATCGAACCAACTCGACAGGATGGGCGACCCGTAGACCTCTACCGAGAGCTGTCCGTGATGCTGCGTCGAGCGATTCGGATTGGGCTTCAGATGTAGGCCGGGTGAGTCTGTGTGGGCGCCGATGATTCGCACTCCATGGTCACCGAATGAGTCCATGTTTCGCCAGGCCACGAGGAGCCCAGAACGGCGAAAAAATCCGGCCGTGGGTGAGAGCGAGAGGATGTCCTTTGCCTCGAGAAAGACTCGCTCCATTAGCCGCTCGGCCCAGAGTGCGACGACGTGACTGGATGTAGGAGAGCGATCGATGTCGAGGATCAGCGAATCGGCGTTCACTGCAGCGAAGCGCCGTCCTTGTCGATCTTCAATGATCGACCGAAGAATTCGCACTCCAGACTCGTCAACGAACCTGAACTGGCCTGGGCGCGTGCGGCATCTATACAACTATTCAGGCTGTCGCGCTGACTGAAAAAGCTCCACCCCAACGCGCCGCAGACGATCAACAAGATCAGCTTCGTGACGATCGATTTCGCGAACTTCAACACGAGAAGCGCCACGAAAACCGAACTACCGAGAGCAACCAGGGAAAAGTTCTTTGCCGATTCTGCGTCGAAGTTGGAGAGGTTCACCGTCAAAGTCTGCCACTACGCTTTGCCCCAGTGTCGGACGTTCAATTCTCAGGAAACAAACCGCCGGAGGTGGTGCTGCCCACGGAGCCGACCCAGATTCTCGAGAAGTTGGCCGCAGCTGCTCCGGGCCAATCAGGCAGGGGAAGCGTTTCCGAGGTAGTCGTGCAACATCCAACCTCGTTGAACGCGTGGGCCGAGTATGGCGATCGGGCGCGGGACGATCTGGAGCGCTACATGGCCTACCGCATCGGGTATCACCGCGGACTCGACGCACTGCGGCAAAACGGTTGGCGTGGTTCCGGTTATGTCCGTTGGCGCAACGAGTCGAACCGTGGGTTCTTGCGCTGTCTCGCAGGTCTGGCTCGTTTGGCGAGCCTGATCGGGGAGGCCGGAGAAGCAGAGCGCTGCCGCACATTCCTCGCGCAGTTGGATCCATCGACCAGCTGGGATGAACTTGTCTGATCGAGTGGGTGTCGTCCTCGCGGGCGGCCGAAGTAGCCGCTTCGGAAGTGACAAGTTCTTCCATCTCGTAGAAGGGAAGGAAATGGGCTTGCGGGCAGTGGGGGCATTGTCGCCAGTGGTCGACCGAGTCCTCGTGGTAGGACGTCACTCCATTCCCGAAGGATGGGGAGCCACTGCAGTGTTCGGATCTCGTGAAGGGTCCGGCCCGCTCGGCGCAATCCTCGATGCTGCAGAACATTCGCGAGCGGAGACATATCTCGTCATGCCATGTGACATGCCATTCCTGGGCAGCACGGGGGTGTCGCAGTTGTCCGATGCATTGTCGTCGAGTGACCGGCTGGCTGCCTTTGCAACCATGTCGCCCCAAACCGAACCGCAATGGTTGGCGGCTGCTTGGAATGCCGAAGCGATACACGACCTTGTCGAGCCGTTCTTCCAATCTGGCGGACGCAGCGTCCGGGACGTTGCTCAGACCGTTCCCCACGTGCTCGTCAGTCTGCTGGCCCATCAACTGATCAACGTGAATGAGTTGGCGGACGTATGACCTTTCGCTGGATCGAGGACGATGAGAACCTGCAGGAGTTTCTCAGCGTCGGACACGACGGGCGCTACGCGATCGACACCGAGTTCCATCGGGAGCGCACCTATTACCCACAACTTGCATTGGTGCAGGTGCGGCTTGGGGATCGGATCGGGTTGGTCGATCCGCTTCGCTGCAATGTGGGTCTCCTGGCATCGCTGTTCGATGACGAATCGATCTGCGTTCTTCACGCTGGCGCCCAAGATCTCGAGATTCTCGCGCGGCAATGTGGTCGACTTCCCATGAGGGTGTACGACACGCAGATCGCTGCCGGCTTCCTTGGAGCGACCCAGGTTTCGTTGGCGACTCTCGTGAATGAGGTGCGAAAGGTGGTGCTTCCGAAATCGGATCGACTCACTGATTGGCTGAGACGTCCGCTGACTCCAGCACAACTCGACTACGCAGCCAGTGACGTCGAGCACCTCTTCGAGATCCATGACCATCAGATCGCTGCTCTCACCAATCTTGGCCGTGTCGATTGGGTCGCCGACGCATGTTCGAAACTCGTGCAACGGGCCAGCGGTGAGCCGAATCTCGATGACGCATGGATGAAGGTGAAGGATGCGCGATCCCTCCGTGGGGAAGCACGCGGTGTTGCCCGCAGTCTCGCCCGCTGGCGTGAACGTCGCGCGATGCAATTGGACATCCCCGTCCGTCGCGTCATGTCGGACATGGCGCTCGTCAGCATCGCCCAAGCGCGGCCCACCACGGAGTCGGCATTGCTCGGGTGTAGGGGCGTGGAGGGACGACAATTTGGAACGGATGCGACATCGGAGATCCTTGCTGCCATCAGGGCGGGTGCTGACGAAGTGTTCGAGACCGGTGAGACGAAGCGGTATGACATCGATCCCCGGCAACGTGCCGCTATCCCATTGATCGTGGCATGGGTTGCCGAACGCGCACGCCAATCCGACCTTGATCCGGCATTCCTCGCGACGCGACAGGACATCGACGAGTTTCTCGGCGGCATGCCTGATGCCCGTCTGCGCCATGGCTGGCGCGCCGAACTCTTGCTAAGTGATTTGGACGGCTTGGTCAACGGCACACTCGCCCTGAGTGTGGATGATCGGGGTCGTCTGCGCCTCAGCCCACATGCGGAGTAGGGCTCGAGAGTGGCCCACATCGGCATTCACCTCCCGCTACGATGTAGACCAATGTTCATCGCGTAAGCGGTCCTTGGGTCCGCTACTAGAAGCAACGGAGCCCAGACAGTGAAGAAGGGACGCCATCGGCGGTTCGAAGAAGCGCGCAAACTCAAGCAGTCGGGGCCGTCCCCCGAGGACTTGGGCCTCCGTGGCAAGTCGCGTGAACCGCAGTCGGAAGAGGATGAATACGCCGCTATTGCCGAGCGTTACGGGGTTCGCTTCGATGATGACGAAGACGAATCCGACGAAGACTGACTAGCTGCACATCTTGTCTCCAGTAGGTACCCCCATTCGTAACGTTGCGCTCGTTGCGCACGTCGACCACGGAAAGACGACGCTCGTCGATTCGTTGTTGCGCTACACCGGTGCGTTCGCCGCCCACCAGGCAGTGGTCGATCGTGTGATGGACAACAACGACCAGGAGCGCGAACGCGGAATCACCATCTTGGCAAAGGCCGCACAGATCAACTATCGAGGAACCTGCATCAATCTGGTCGACACGCCGGGTCACGCCGATTTTGGTGGGGAGGTGGAGCGTGCGCTGGCGCTCGTCGATGGGGTGATCCTGCTCGTCGATGCTGCTGAGGGCCCGCTTCCCCAGACTCGGTACGTCTTGGGGAAAGCACTCCGACGAAACCTTCCAGTCATTCTGGTGATCAACAAGGTCGACCGACAAGATGCCCGACCTGCTGAGGTGCTCGAAGAAGTGGAGCAGTTGTTCCTCGACTTGGCTCAACGCGATGATCATTTGTCGTTTCCCGTCATCTCTGCAATCGCGCGTGACGGCCAAGCCGTTGCTGGAATCGGCATGCCCGGACCGTCGGACGACCTTCATCCCATGCTCGATGCGGTGCTCGAACACGTCGCGGCACCGGCTCCCAATGACGATGCACCATTGAAGGCTCTCGTCACCAACCTTGACGCGTCGGACTATCTCGGTCGCCTGGGTATAGGACGGGTAGTCGCGGGACGACTACGCAAGGGCGACTCCGTGGCGGTCATTCAGCAATCATCAGCCGACGGAACACCCCAGATCATCAAGAGACGCCTCACTGGTTTGTTCAAGTTCGCGGGAATCGGCCGAGTGGAGGTCGAGGAAGTCGGCAGTGGAGATCTCTTCATTGCTGCGGGAATCGAGGAAATCCAGGTCGGGGACACGATCTCATCGGTGGATGACACGACTCCGCTCCCGCGTCTGGAAGTCGATGAACCCGTCTTGCGAATGACTTTTGGTGTGAACACGTCACCGATGGCAGGCAAGGAGGGCAAGTTCCTCACTAGCCGTCACCTCCGTGAACGTCTGCGCCGCGAAGTGCTCGGAAACGTCAGCATCAAGATCGACGAATCTGCGAACTCGGAGTCCGTTATGGTTTCGGGACGCGGTGAACTGCAATTGGCTGTGCTGATTGAGAATATGCGACGCGAGGGCTACGAACTGCAGGTGAGCCGTCCAGAGGTGGTGACTCGTGACATCGACGGGAAGCTCCATGAGCCACTCGAATCGGGAACGTGCGACGTCCCGGACGAGTACGTCGGTGCAATCACTCAGGAGCTTGCTCCGCGCAAGGGCAGGATTCTGGACATTGCGCCGGGAGACCCGGGACGCACGATCGTTTCATTCGAAGCACCGTCGCGTGGACTGCTCGGATTCCGCTCAGCTTTGCTGACCCTCACGCGAGGCACTTCTCTGTTGCATCAATCTCTCGCTGGCTGGACTCCGTGGTGTGGTGATCTGCCGCACCGCAAGGGTGGAGCCATGGTGGGCGATCGCCTCGGCACCGCAACTGCGTACGCTCTCGACAACCTGCAGTTACGCGGGACATTGTTCATCTCACCCGGTGACGAAATCTACGAAGGGATGGTCGTGGGTGAGAACGCGCGCGAGGATGAGATGGTCGTCAATGCGGTCCGCGCCAAGGAGAAGACCAACATTCGTACGCACAGCCACGACGAGGGGATCAAGCTCGCGAGCCCCAAGATCCACACCCTGGAGACCGCGATCGAATGGATCGCCGACGACGAACTGGTGGAAGTGACGCCGACCAAGGTGCGTATTCGCAAGCGATTCCTCGGGCTAGAGGATCGCCGACGTCAGGCCAAGAAGACTCCCTAAGAGCGCTTCTTCATCTTCGGGTGCGGCACCGGCACCGAACGCTTTTCGTCGAGCAATTGCACGATTCGTGCATAGATGTGCGCCCCCACGAGCTCGACGAGTTCGTCCTTGAGGGTTTCATACACGGGACGCTTGCCGACGAATGCCTTGGCATCGTCGGTGCACCACCAATGGAAGTCGTGCCCACCCTCACCCCAATCACGACGCTTCCACTCACGGACGAAAGAGACGACATGACCGTCGTCCTCCGTGTATTCCTCCAGTCGTAGGGGCACCTGCCAGCACACGTCCGGCTTCCAGTCCATGGGACGCTCTCCAGCCTCGAGCGCCGCGATGTGGAACGCGCAACCCATACCGCCTTCGAACCCCGGTTCGTTGTGGAAGATACATGCGCCGTTCACGCGGGCGGTCACATCGGCGCCATCACGCTCCTTGCGGAGCCACTTGCCGTTTTCTCCCTTTGCATGATGTTGCCAGTGTCGAGGCTCCAAGCGCTTGACGCTCTTCTTGACCGTTGCCAAGTCCTTCTTGTCGATGAAATGAGCTCCGTAACTGCAACAGCCCTGTTGCAGTTTGGTGGCATCGTCATCGAGCACACCCTTGCAACCGCGACCGTAGATGCACTCATAGTTGGAACGGAGGAACGTGGCATCGACCATCCAGGTTTGATCCTTGTCGGGATCGCTGAAACTGAGCCATTCGTGGAGATCGGAGACTTTGGGCATGGCGCTTCACACTAGTTGTCGTGATGCTCGGAACACGACTACGCAATGGAATACTGAGAGGGTGACCGACAACCTGAACGGCGATCTGGCCGACATCACGGAGCGCCTGCGTGTCATCTCCGAGGAGTTGGCTGATCGAGCGCTGGTCGAGCTCAAGGAAGCTCATCGTTCTGGTGCGACGAAGCGACCAGAATCCGAGAAGTCACTCAGCCAGGCGCGGCGTGCGGTCGAGAAGGCGATCGCGATTCTCAGCCGTGCTGATTCAGGTGATTGATCATCATGCGGAGATGCCCGTAGTGGCGTCTGGCAAATCGGAATTCGATCCGATGAGCGTCTAGTTCGTCATTGTCCCGGATCTCTTCCTGCCTGGCATCAGTTCGCACGAAAAGTCCATCGACCCGCAGCAGCGAAAACTGGTCGTTGAGCGAAGCAAGGAGATCGTCACTCACTGGGCGATTCACTCGCAGCACCAGGGTTTCTCCGAAAAAGCGCATCGATCGATAGTTGGAATAGAAGGTTTCGACACGGCGCCATGCCTCCTCAGGGGAGTGACACACTTCGAACAAGGCAAGATCGTCCTGTGAAATGAGACCACGCGGGAGAAGTTGTTGATCGATGAGCTGCTCCACGGTCTCCCAAAAAGGATCATCCTCGAGATCCATCAACAGAAGCGGTACCGGTACACCCTTGCCAGTTTGGATCAGCGTGAGCAACTCGAACATTTCATCCAAGGTGCCGAATCCGCCAGGCATACAGATGAATGCGTGCGACTCCTTGACGAGCATCAACTTGCGCGTGAAGAAATATCGCATCGAAACGAATTTCGTGTCACCCTGTATCACTTCGTTTGCAGAGGTCTCGAACGGCAAACGTATCGATACGCCGATGGAGTTCTCGCGTCCGGCCCCCACCATGCCGGCTTCCATGATCCCGGGACCGGCCCCTGTCACGACCATCCACCCACGCTCGGCGAACTGTCGGGAGATTTGTGCCGTTCGATCGAAGAGTGGATCGCCCTTGCTGGTGCGGGCCGATCCGAAGATGGTGACCTTCTTGCGTTCACGAAATGGCGCCATCATGCGGAATGCCTGATGCATCTCACGCAATGCGGAAGCGGCGATCTTTGCATCCAAAGTCGAGACGTCGCTGCGTGAAATGTCGATCGCAGACTTGATCAACTGGGCTACATAGCCCTGTTCAGTTTCGCCACCGAATTCGCGAATCAACCGCTCGATTTCGACAGTCAACGAACGAGGATCGACGGCGTCGCTCATGATGTCTTGGATCGCAGAGCCTCGATCAGTTGGTCGAAGCTTTGTGCAAAAGAGGAGATGCCCTCGCGCTCCAGTGTGGACGCCACCTCGTCCATGTCGATTCCCATCTTCTCGAGGTCGGCGAGGAAGCGGTCGCTCACTTCAGGTTGGTGGTCGATCGTGCGTGCGACGACACCATGATGCTCGAAAGCGAGCAACGTCGGTTCGGGCAACGTGTTGACGCTGCCCGGGCCGATCAGCGAGTCGACATACAGCAGGTCGGGGTAGGCGGGGTTCTTCGTGGAGGTACTTGCCCACAGAGGACGCTGACGATGCGCGCCTCGCTTTTCCAGATCGAGCCACTCGCTCCGTGCGAAGAATCGATCCTGGAGTTGGTACGCGACTCGCGCCTGGTGGACGGCAGTCTGGCCACCGATCTCCGAACGCCCCAAGGATTCCAAACGAGGATCGATGGTGCTGTCAACTCGCGACACGAAGAAACTGGCGACGCTACGGACATGTGACATTCGAGTCGGATTGAGCGCTGCGCACGAACGCAGACCTTCCAAGAACGCCTCGAGAACTTGCTCGTAACGCCGCAGACCGAATATCAAGGTGACGTTGACGGAGATCCCACTGGCGAGGATCGCCGTGATGGCACCCAAGCATTCCTGCGTGGCGGGCACTTTGATCATCAAATTGGGAAGACCGATGCGCTGGGCAAGCTCGAGCGCCATACGCACCGTCTCATCTGCGTCGTGGGCTAGATGGGGATCGACCTCCAGGCTGACGAATCCGTCCTCGCCTTGAGACTCACGATGAAGAGGGGAGAGCAATCGACATGCCTCCACGACGTCGGTGACCACGAGATCCCAGTACGTCTCGACGGTGGACAAGCCGCGCGATCGACACGACTCGATCTGCTCGTCATAGGCGGAGCTCGACGAGATGGCCTTCTGAAAGATCGTCGGATTCGAGGTGATGCCGCGCACACCGCGGCGAACGAGATCGGCTATGTGGCCATCGTGCAATTCGTCGCGACGGAGGTTGTCGAGCCATGGGCTTTGCCCTTGCAGGCGATGGAGATCGTGGAGCAGCGTCACGTCGATTCGATCAGCCTCAAGGCCTCGGAGATCACGTGGTCAACGTTGATGCCAAGAGCGTCCATCACCACTGCCCCTGGTGCACTGGCACCAAAGCGGTCGATGCCGATCGGAACGTCCGCGTAACGCTCCCACCCGAACGTCGCGGCAGCCTCGACGGAGAGCGTAGGTAGGTTGCCAAGTGTCGCCGTTCGATAAGGCTCATCAGACTCAGCGAACATGTCCCACGATGGCATCGACACCACCCGACTACCTATTCCACGAGAATCCAACTCTTCGGCGGCGCGGAGCACTACCGACACCTCGCTTCCCGTACCAATCAACGTGACTTGCGGACGAGATGACTCACGGATGACCTGAGCGCCGTGTC
>JBDKEO010000029.1:0-7222 GCA_039795205.1 Actinomycetota bacterium | reverse complement strand
GAGGATTTCCACCAATGGTTGGCCGACGCTCACACTGGCTCGGTCGGACCACTCGATCATGTGATGGCCGATGCGCGACCTACCGACACACATTCGGACATGCACATGTCTACGAGTCCGGATGCGGTGATCGAGTCGGGTGAGATGCGCCGGGTGATGCGTCAAGAGATTCGCAAGATGCCCGAGCGCGAGCGCAATGTGCTCGTCCTCTATTACGAAGAGAACCTCACGCTTGCCGAAATCGGGGAGGTGCTCGGCGTCACCGAGAGCCGCGTCTCGCAGATCCACTCGCGCGCGGTGTTGCAGTTGCGCTCGCGCCTGCGTAGCCAAGACGTCGCCTGATCCTCGCCGCCATCGCCGTCGCGTGTGGCATTGCGTTGCCCACGCATCTCGACGTCATCGGTGAGTTTCGCGAACCGCCGTGCCCGTACTGCGCGGGCCGACGTGGCATCGAGTACGAGGTCGAGCGTGGTGAACCCGTGCGCACCGCCGTGACGGGCGTGGTGAGTTTTGCGGGCATGGTCGGCGGCGTGCGCTATGTAGTGGTGCGCACGCGCGAAGGGGCCCTCGTCACCCACGGCTATTTGCTCGACATCGGGGTCTCTGCTGGCGATCTAGTCGAGCGCGGAGACCAGGTAGGTCATGGCACCGAGCGGCTGTTCATCGGGGTGCGCATCGGGGGAAGCTATGTCGACCCCCGTGGTGGGTGGTGCCGCAGTGGTGACCGCCGCCCGCGGGCGGTGCTCGTCGGCTGACCCGCCGATACACTCACCGAGCCGCTCTCGGGCGGTAACTACAACCAAATCAACTCGCTCACCCCAACCTGTGGTCGCTTCGGCGCGAGGGTGAGTGTTCGAACCTCAGGAGGAGAATCATGGCAATCGTCAGCATGCGTCAGATGCTGGAGGCGGGTGTCCACTTCGGACACCAGACCCACCGCTGGAATCCGCGGATGAAGCGTTTCATCTTTGGTGAGCGCAACGGCATCTACATCATCGACCTCGAGCAGACCCTCGACCGTGTCGAGACGGCCTACAAGTTCGTGCGCGACCTCGTCGCCAACGGTGGCTCGGTGCTCTTTATCGGCACCAAGAAGCAGGCCCAGGATCCGATCAAGTTCTTCGCCGACAAGTGCGGTATGCCCTACATCAACGAGCGTTGGTTGGGCGGCATGCTCACCAACTTCGACACCATCGCCAAGCGTGTGGGCAAGATGCAGGAATACGAGCGCATGCGCGACTCCGGCGAGTTCGAGCTCATGCCGAAGAAGGAAGCACTCCTCATCAGTCGAGAGTTGGAGAAGTTGCAGAAGAACCTCTCCGGTATTCGCTCGATGTCCAAGTTGCCTTCGGCAGTGTTCGTGTTGGACACCATGAAGGAGCACATCGCCGTCACCGAAGCCAACAAGTTGAAGATCCCGGTCGTCGCCGTCGTCGACACCAACGTCAACCCGGACGTCGTGCAGTTCCCGATCCCGGGTAACGACGACGCGATCCGCGCCAACGAACTCATGTCGCGCGTCATCTGCGAGGCGGTCATCGAAGGCCGCTACATCGCGGAGAAGACGTTGTCGCGAGTCGCTTCCGCTCCCGTCACGCGCACTGCCGAACAGCAAGCTGCGTTCGATGCCGAGCAGGAGGCCGCACGCAAGTCGGCCGCCGAGGCACAGGCACTTCGTGATGCACGCGTCGCGCAGGCCGGCGAGCAGGCGGGGAGCTGAGCATGTCGTTCACCGCGAAGGACGTTCAGGCGCTGCGCCAGGCAACTGGTGCAGGAATGATGGACTGCAAGAAGGCGCTCGAGAACACGAGCGGCGACATGGAAGCCGCCAAGCAATGGCTGCGCGAGAAGGGTTTGGCCGCAAGCGCCAAGCGCGACGATCGCGACAACAACCAGGGTGTGGTGGCGTTGTCCATCGACTGCCCGCAGGCTGCCATCGTCAAACTCAAGTGCGAGACGGACTTCGTCGCCTCGAGCGACTCGTTCATCGCCGAGGCCGATGCTCTTGCCGCACTCGTGCGTCAAAAGGGTGAAGCCGCCGTCAATGAGCGTGAGAAGGAACTGGAAGACCTCAAGATCCTTCTCAAGGAAAAGATCGAGATCGGCGAAGTGGTTCGCTTCGAGGCTGCTGCCGGCAACATCATGGACTCCTACGTCCACGTGCAGGGTGGCCGAGGCGTCAACGTGGTGCTCGTCGAGATGAGCGGCGCCACCGAAGAGTTGGCCCACGACATCGCCGTGCACATCGCGTTTGCTCGTCCGAAGTACCTGAACAAGGAAGACGTGCCGGCCGAGGTCATTGCCGCCGAGCGAGCCACGCTCGAGACGATCACTCGCAATGAAGGCAAGCCGGAAGCCGCCATCGGCAAGATCGTCGATGGTCGTATCCAAGGCTTCTTCAAGGACATCGTGCTCCTCGAGCAGCCGTTCGCCAAGGACGACAAGAAGTCCGTGGCGCAGATGCTCGGTAACGCCAAGGTGGTTCGCTTCGCCCAGGTGGAGATCGGCTAGACACTTATCCGATGACCTCCACGCCGAAGGCCACCCCACGATGGAATCGCATCGTGCTCAAGCTTTCAGGCGAGGCATTGGCCGAGAAGTCGGGTTTCGGTCTCGATAGCGACACGTTGCGCCAAGTGGCGACCGAGTTGCACGAAGCGAAACAGGAATTCGGTGTCGACATTGCCGTCGTCGTCGGTGGTGGCAACTTCTGGCGCGGCTTGAAGGGTGCTGGTCAAGGTATGGACCAGGCGCAAGCCGACTACATGGGAATGATCGCGACCGTGATGAATGGTCTCGCCATCCAAGATGCGCTCGAGCGAGTAGGTCAACCATCGCGTGTGATGTCGGCAGTCGAAATGCCGAAGGTGGCTGAGCCGTACATCCGGCGTCGCGCCGAGCGGCACTTGGAGAAGGGGCGTGTGGTGATCCTCGCCGGTGGAACGGGTAACCCGTTCTTCACGACCGATACCGCAGCCGCGTTGCGTGCAGCAGAAATCTCCGCACAAGCGATCCTCAAGGGAACTCACTCCGGAGTGGATGGTGTCTACACCGCCGATCCAAAGAAGGATCCGACTGCGACGAAGTACTCACGCATTTCGTATCTCGATGTGATTACCAAGGGACTGAAGGTGATGGATTCCACTGCGATCACCTTCTGCCGTGACAACAATTTGCCGATCGTGGTGTTCAACTTGCTCCAGCAGGGCAACGTGAAGTCCTTACTCAGGGGTGAGGAAATAGGTACGCTGGTCGGGTGATCGAAGAGACGTTGCTCGACGCAATGGACAAGATGGCGAAAGCCTTCGAGCACGTCCAATCCCAATTCAGCGGAGTCCGCACCGGTCGAGCCAATCCCGGTCTCGTGGAAAAGATCCAGGTCGAGTACTACGGCGCAGCCGTGCCGCTCCAGCAGCTGGCCACGTTCCAGGTTCCCGAAGCCCGTCAGTTGGTGGTGAAGCCGCACGACCGTGGAGCCATCCCGGCGATCGAAAAGGCGCTGCAGGCCGCCGACCTCGGCGTCACGCCGAGCAACGACGGCGTGATCATCCGCCTCACATTCCCCATGCTCACCGAGGAGCGTCGCAAGGAATATGTGAAAGTCGTGAAGGGAATGGCAGAAGACGGACGTGTCGCCGTACGCAACGTTCGTCGAGATGCGCGCAAGGTGCTCGAGACGTCGGAAAAGGACGGCGACATCTCCAAGGACGACTTGGAGCGCGCCGAAAAGGAACTGGAGAAGATCACCCACGAGCACGTGGAGCAGATCGACAAGGCATTCGCCCGCAAGGAACAAGAACTACTCGAGGTGTAAAGGGGTCGACATGAGCGACGACAGGGACAAGCGCAAAGATCAGGATCCGACGGTCGACTTCGGCGACGAGTTCGGTGAGGTTCGTTTCGCGAGCGACGACGACAGTGGCCCCGCGATCTCCTTCAGCGGTGGCGAGACTGAGCAATTGCCTCATTGGACCGAACCACCCACGGGTGAAGTTCCACGCTTCTTGAAGGACCAAACGGGTGGCACGCGTCGCGACGACACGCGGGGAAGCGATCCCACGTCGGTGTGGTCGGCCTATCGCGATGACGAGCCGACAGGCGGATCCAATCGCCCACGAGTGGATCTCACCGGGGGATCGACTCGCCGATTCGAGACCACGACGCCACCGCCCGTGCAGCGACCGCAACGTGAAGGTCGCATCGTGATCGGTACCGACCCCACGGGTGAAACCCGTCGTCCTGCTCCCCGCGATCCTTCGACCGCGCAACGGAGGCGTCCGGCGCAAGTGACCCGTGCACCGCGTGAGCCACGTGCAGTGCCTGCAGGTGGACGCGATCTGCCGACGGCCACTGCCGTTGGTGCATTGCTCGGCGCAGCCTTCATCGCCGCCACGGTGTGGCGACCAGCCGCCGTCATGGTGATCGTGCTTGCCGCCGTCGGATTGGCTGCGTTCGAGTTCATGCAGAAGGCCGAGACCGCCGGTTACAAGCCGGCGATGGTCATCGGAGTGGTGGGGTCAATCTCCGCTCCGCTCGCCGCGTACTGGATCGGCGATGCAGCGCTGCCGCTCGTGTTTGCATTCGCGTTCATGGCCACTGCCATCACGTTCGTTGGTAGCGATGGTCTCGAGTCGGGTCCGTTACCGAATGCCTCGATCACGATGATGCCCCTGATCTGGGTCGGCTTGCTCGGTTCGTATGCAGCCCTGATGTTGCGCTTCTCCACGTACGGCGGTTCGTATGCCAACACCGGCACCGACACGTTGTTCATTGTGGTCGCTGGCGTCATCGCGCACGACATCGCCGGCTACTTCGTCGGTTCGGCTGCGGGTCGCACACCGCTGCGTGAATGGATCAGCCCGAACAAGACGATCGAGGGATTCCTCGGCGGCGTGATCGGCACCTTTGTCGTGGTGGTCGTGATCGGCATGCGCAGCGACACATGGAACGACTTCAGCGAGTGGATCTTGCTCGCCGTCTTGATCTCCGTGTTCGCGCCGCTTGGCGATCTCGCAGAGTCGATGTTCAAGCGCAACCTCAACATCAAAGACTTCGGTTCCGTCTTGCGCGGACATGGTGGCGCGTTGGATCGATTCGACAGCCTGCTGTTCACGCTGCCGGCCGTGTACTACCTCACGCTCGTCATCCAGCCCTGGTCCTGAACCAGGCTCGCTGACGAGCGTCAGTTTGTGGTGCCTCTGATGGCACTTTTGCTGACTGCTTTGGGATACTTGAGGTCATGAGCGTGCGACGGGTGGCGATCGCCGGATCGACGGGTTCGATCGGCACGCAGACTCTCGAGTTCATCGAAAAGTCAGCGGATCGGTTCACGGTCTCAGCACTGTGTGTGGGCTCTTCGTCGGCACAGGTGGTCGAGCAGGCCAAGCGTTACCGACCCGAAGTGGTGGTCGTCACGGACGAGAACGCGCGTCGTGAAGTTGCCCAGGCACTCCCGCAGATGCGTATCGAAGCCGACATGGCGGTGCTGGCCGAGGTGGCCGACATCGTGGTCAACGGAGTGGTGGGTTTTGCTGGCCTCACGGTCACGATGTCGACCCTGCGTGCGGGGAAGCGACTTGCACTCGCCAACAAGGAAAGCCTCATTGCGGCTGGTCCGGTGGTGAACCCATTGCGCGCGACACCCGGGGCCGAACTCATTCCCGTCGACAGTGAACACTGTGCGATCCACCAGTGTCTGCGCTCGTCCTCCGAAGAGACACGTGAAGTGTCGCGATTGTTGCTCACCGCAAGTGGAGGACCGTTCCGTGGTCGTAGCGCCGACGAGCTGCGTGCCGTCACGGTGGAGGAGGCGCTGAAGCATCCGACCTGGTCGATGGGGCCGAAGATCACCGTTGATTCATCCACGTTGATGAACAAGGGTCTCGAAGTGATCGAAGCTCACGAGCTGTTCGGCATCGGATATGACCAGATCGACGTCGTGGTGCACCCGCAGTCGGTCGTGCACAGCATGGTCGAGTTCGCTGATGCGGCGGTCATCGCCCAGTTGTCGATGCCCGACATGCGTCTGCCCATCGCCTATGCGCTCGAGTATCCGCAGCGATCCAACGTTCGGTTCGGTGACATCGACTGGACGACGCTCTCGCGACTCGATTTCGAGACACCGAACCGCGAGGTGTTTCGTTGCCTGGACCTCGCGTATTCGGCGGGGCGAGCGGGTGGCACCGCGCCGGCGTGGTTGAGTGCCGCCAATGAAGTGGCGGTCGACGCATTCCTGACCGGGCGACTCTCGTGGTGGGAGATCGCCGCGGTGATCGAACGGGTGATGGAGCGCCACGACGGAGTCCACCCGCAGTCGTTGGATGACGTGCTCGCCGCGGATCACGCCGCACGACGCGTCGCGATGGAGGTACTGAAGTGAGCGATTTCTACCGCAAGTTCAAGGACGAGATCCTCGTCGGTGGTGATCCCAAGGAGGTGGAGGAGGTCAAGCGCGGCGGCCTGACTCCTTGGCTGACGGGCGCGATCATCGTTGCGCTTCTTGCATGGCTGTGGTCGAACAACCCGTGGACGTTGCTGTTCGTGCTCGGTCTGTTCGTTTCCGTGTTCCTCCATGAAGTGGGGCATTTCGTCACCGCCCGAATGACGGGCATGAAGGTGACGCAGTTCTTCATGGGGTTCGGCCCGCGACTGTGGAGCTTCCGTCGCGGTGAAGTGGAGTACGGGTTGCGTGCCTTGCCGCTCGGCGCGTTCGTGCGGATCATCGGGATGAGCAACCTCGATCCCGTCGAGCCCGGCGACGAACGACGCGCCTACATGAACAAGTCGTATCCGCGGCGCATGCTCGTGATCACCGCGGGGTCGTTGATGCACGCGATCATTGCCGTCGTGCTCTTCTTTGGTGTGTACTCCACTGCAGGACGATTCGGCGAGTCAGGTCAGGTGACGATCGTCTTGCCCCCCGCAACGGGTTCTCCAGCGGAGCGGGCGGGTATTCAAGAGGGCGATGTCGTCGTGGCGTTCGACGGAACTCCGGTGACCACTCGGGACGCACTCGTCGAAGGGATCACCTCGAGTGACATCGGCGAAGAGGTGACGGTCGACGTCCTGCGCGACGGCGTACCGGTCACGTTGTCGGCGACACTCGCGGCCAACGACACCGGTGAGTCGGCCTATTTCGGTGTGGTGTCGCAGTCCGTCGATTACGTGCCGCAGAGCGTGCTCGATGCTGCCCGCTACGCATTCGTCGATCTTGGGACCACTG
>JBDKEO010000005.1:0-2861 GCA_039795205.1 Actinomycetota bacterium | reverse complement strand
GTACGCGGGGTGTTCCGAGCCGTTGGAGTGCGACTTGCGAACGGCGCAAATGGTGCATGGCGCGGACGGCATGGGGGACATCGGCTTGTCGTTGACCGGACGAGTCGGCCATTCGCAACATGCGGTCGACGCTTTGATCGAAGCGAGCCATCGTTACGCGGGAGAACTCGAGCTGGTCACGCTCGGACCACTCACCAACATCGCCACGGCATTGCGCCGCGACCCAGACTTTGCCAAGCGGATCAAGCGGTGCGTGGTGATGGGCGCGGTCTACGACCACATCGGCAACGTCACACCGGTGGCCGAATTCAACATGTGGTGCGATCCACTAGCCGTGCAGGTGGTGCTCGACTCGGGAATGATGCCCGAGTTCGTCGGATGGGATCGCTCGCGGTTCGATGCCGTGATCGATTCGAAGATGGCTGCCGACATTCGCGCCATCGGCACGCCCATTGCGGAGTTTGCGATCGACATACAGCGAGCGGTCATCGAGTTCTGTCGCACCGAGACCAAGATCGACGGCTTCGACCTACCGGATCCGATCGCCATGGCGCACGCGCTCGACGATTCGGTCGCGCTCGAAACGCGGGACTTGTACCTGCAGGTCGAGACTCGCCCCGGTCCGACCGAGGGCATGGTGGTGATGGACGTGCTTGGTGTGCTGCATCGTCCGGCGAACGCAAAGGTGGTGACGCGAGCGAGCAACGCTCGGTTCATCGAAATGTTGCGTGAGGCCGTGCGCTGAGCGCGCCGGCCTGACGAGTATCAGCCTTCGTAGTACGAGTCGGCGATGGAGAGCACGTCGTCGATGATCGCGATGCCTTCACGCACTTCATCGGGCGTGACCGTGCAGGGTGGCACGACGTGCATGCGATTGAAGTGGGTGAACGGCCACAGCCCGCGCTCCTTACAAGCTGCTGCCAATTCCAGCATCGGCTTGGCGTCGGGGCCACTGGCGTTGTACGGCACGAGCGGCTTGCGCGTGTCCCGATTGCGCACGAGTTCGATTGCCCAGAACACGCCAAGTCCACGAACGTCACCAATGGATGGGTGACGCTCCTTCAACTTGGCCAACTCGGGACCGATCACCTGGGCGCCCACGTTGCGAGCGTTCTCGACGATCTTCTCTTCCTTGAAGATGTTGATCGAGGCCACGGCCGCGGCGCAGGCCAGGGGGTGTCCGCTGTAGGTGAGGCCACCGGGGAACATCTTGTCCTTGAAGTACTCGGAGATCTTGGCGCCGAGGATCACGCCACCGAGCGGGACGTAACCGGAGTTCACACCCTTGGCGAAGCAGATCAGGTCGGGCACGACGTTCCACTTGTCGACGGCGAACCACTCGCCGCAACGACCGAAACCGGCCATCACTTCGTCGCACATCATCACGATGCCGAACTTGTCGCACAGTGCGCGCACACCCTGCAGGTAGCCATCGGGTGGAACGAGGATGCCGTTCGTGCCGACGACCGACTCGAGCGCGATCATCGCCACAGTGTGCGGACCTTCCACCATCAACACGTCTTCGAGGTGCTGCAGTGCGCGCTCGCACTCTTCCCTTTCGTTGGACGAGTGGAATGCCGAGCGATAGGGGTACGGGCCCCAGAACTTCACCGCACCCGACACGCCCGTCTCGTTCGGCCAGCGGCGCGGGTCGCCGGTGAGCGCGATCGCTCCCGAAGTGGCGCCGTGATAGGAGCGATAGGTGGTGAGCGCCTTGTGGCGACCGGTGTACAGGCGGGCCATGCGCAACGCGTTCTCTGCTGCTTCGGCTCCACCGTTGGTGAAGAACACCATGTTCATGTCGCCGGGGGCCAACTCGGTGATCAAGCGTGCGGCTTCGCTGCGCGCATCGTTGACGAACGACGGGGCGATGGTGCACATCTTGGCCGCTTGTTCCTGGATGGCGGCGACGAGCTTCGGGTGTTGGTGACCGATGTTGACGTTGACGAGCTGACTGGAGAAGTCGAGGTAGCGCTTGCCGCTCGTGTCCCACATGTAGGAACCCTCGGCGCCGGCGATCTCGACCGGATTGAGAGCACCTTGGATGGACCACGAATGGAAGACGTGCGCCCGGTCGTCTAGCCAGGCCTGTGTTTGAGTGGACTCGATCGTCATGGGTCAAGCCTAATGGTGACGGTTGATGTCACTTTCAATCTCGACTTACAGAGTCGCCAACACATTTTCGCGTAGAGCTGGCCACGCTGCCGCCAAACCTGCATGCAGAGGAAAATTGGTCACGTCGTCGATCAGAACCCAACGGAGGTCTTCGGACTCGGCGTTGGCGGCAAAGGCACCGGCGTCACTGTTGCTGTGTGCGATCACGGTGTCGTAGCGCCACGGCCCGTGATCGTCGCTGAACACGGACTTGACATGGAATTCGTCGGACTTGATGCCTGCTTCTTCTGCGGCCTCGCGACTGGCTGCGGTCACCGAGTCTTCATGTGAGTCGAGTGCGCCGCCGGGGAGTGCCCAGGTGCCGCCTCCATGTGTCCATGCGGCGCGCAACTGCAACAGCACATGTGGTGCACCGAGATCGCGACGCACGAGGAGTAGTCCCGCGGCACCAAAGAGACCCCAATGACGATGGCCACAGGTGCACATCACCCAACCGTCACCATCGCGGAATGCCACGGTCAGAGCGTAGTTTCGTCGTTCAGTGCTTCCTTCAGCGCGCGGCGCGCGGCTGCTCGTGTCGACGCTTGTTGCGCGGTGATCTCGGCGTGATGTCGTCGGCACAGCACCTCGAGCCCACCCTTGCCGTCAGGATCCGCTTCGAGATGGTGGTGACAACCAGGCCCGTACCCTCCGCCATTGCGTGGTTCGATGTGGTTGACCTCGCAATCTCGACGTGCTGCGTCGCA
>JBDKEO010000180.1:0-3366 GCA_039795205.1 Actinomycetota bacterium | reverse complement strand
ACGACGACCAGCGGCAATTCTTCGAGGCGCTCGTAGGTGGTGAACCGATACTCGCAGCGCAGGCAGCTCCTGCGCCGGCGGACTGCGGTGCCCTCTTCGGACACTCGCGAATCGATCACCTTGGTGTCGTCGAACGAACAACTGGGGCAATGCACCGAGTAATCACAGTACACCGCCCGCAGCACGTGGATCAGGGAATCAACACCACTTGACCGACACGCAGTGACGTGCCGTTGAGTACTGCCAACTGATCGACGATCTCGGGGATGTTGCCGGTGGGTGCAATGCGTTCCGCAATTGCCCACAAGTTGTCACCGTCCTGCGCGATCACATAGCGCTGTTCGACCGGCGTCGAGACCTCGCCATTGGCTTGAGCGCGGGTGGCGACGAAACCGCCGCCCACGAGGGCGACGAGCACGAGCCCGACAGCAAGACGACGTCGGAAGTAGGTGGCAGCGCTTCGGCGAGACGGCTGACTGACCGCTCGATTGGCCCGAACCGGGGCCTGGTCAGTGGGTACCACCAGCCGCAAATGACCGGCCCGGCGGGCGGTACGGAGGTGGGTGGGGTGATGCTGGAGTGCGAGTGCCATGTTGGTGCTCCTTGTCATGTTTTGGGGGAAACCCTGTGGGGACAGGGTTTTGGGGGGTTGATGGGACGTGAGATCCACCATAGCGAACAGGTGTTCGGAGTTTGTGGATCGAGCGAACATATGTTTGACTTCGGGGGCGAACAGGCGTACGCTCGTCCCATGACTTCCGCCCAGCCCACCCCCCAGCTCACCGACCGCCAGCGCGGCATCCTCGACTTCATCGAGGTCAACATGCGCGAGCGGGGCTACCCCCCGTCGGTGCGCGAAATTGGCGAGGCTGTCGGCCTGAGCTCCTCGGCCACAGTCCACAATCACCTGGCCACCCTCCAGAAGATGGGCTACCTCCACCGCGACCCGACCAAGCCCCGCGCCATCGAGGTGCGATACGAGGCGGCCACGGGCGTGGCCATGGAGCGCCGCCCGACGAAGCACGTTCCGTTGGTGGGCGATGTTGCAGCCGGCGTCAACGTGCTCGCTCAAGAAAATGTCGAAGAACTCGTTCCCCTGCCGATGGACTTCACCGGCGACGGCGAATTGTTCATGCTCCGCGTCCGCGGAAACAGCATGATCGACGCGGGAATCCTCGATGGCGACTTCGTTGTCTGCCGTCAGCAGAACACGGCCAACAATGGCGATGTCGTCGTTGCCGGTATTCCTGGCGAAGAAGCCACCATCAAGACCTTCAGCAAGCGTGGCAACCAGATCACGCTCACTCCATCGAATTCACGGATGAAGCCGATGACGTTCACTGCCGACGAGGTGTCGATTTACGGCAAGCTCGTCACCGTGATGCGCCGCCTCTAGTCGAACTAGCCAGAGACGAACGACCGAACCGGTCGGACGCCGAAGGCAAAACTCTTGCTCACTCCTTGAGCAGTACCTGGGAATCCGGAGCCTTGGAGATACGCCCCAGTTGCATTCGAAAGTCCCGCAGAGTAATCCGACTCTTGGCTCGATGTGAGGTATCGGGCGGTGTCGGCACTCGTGGCATTGATGGCGTACACGCCCGTGAAGACAGAACGCTGGGTGTAGATCTCGAGCGCCTCGTCACGCGACGGCAGGAACCAGTCACTCTTGCCACCAATCGTCTTCCCCCGCACATACTGCGCCGCGTCACTCGTCCCCGTAGAAGGGCAATTGTTTGCGATCGTCACCGAGTTCGTTGAACCTGTTCCGATAGCTGTTCCAAGTCCGGTAAAAGAAACGTCATTGGCCGCACACCATTTAGCTGTTCCGTCCTGCACGCCCCCATCCCAATCCTTACGTGCCGCCTCGAACGTCCTACCCGTGGTGTTGCCAGCCGTTGAGGCGAGAATGAACACCACACCGCCGCCGGGACCTATGTCACCGATTGCACAGGCGCCACCATCTGCACACGACAACGAGGCGACGGCGGCTCCACCTCGGGGAATGGTGATCGTCACGAGATTCGACGCAGGTGCGGACAACTTGCCATTGGTACTGGCCACATACACGCGGTAGTACCCGTTCGCAAGGGTCGCGGCATCGAGTGTGATCCGTGAGGGAACGTTCGCAGAAGCAATCGATCCTTTGGCCCACCGAGAATCATGCGTCGACGTGATGTCACCAACGGAGTTGACCGGTGTCGCTCCCTCGACGAAATAGACGGTCCCCACCGTGTTCGCCACGACAGTCACGATTTGTGGTGTATCGAGGTTGACGAACGTGGTCGCCTCGAGCGACACCGATGGGGTAATCCCAACAGCCGTTGAAGTGGTTGGCATAGGCAAAGCAACCTTCTTGGCGATACGCCACACCAACTTCCCACGAGCATTGGCCACGCACGTGTGTCGCAGCCCTGAGATCCGAGTCGATGACCCCAGGCGAGTACAGGCATCACCTGCATGGTGTGCTTGTGCAGAACCGGCGGACAATGCAGTGATGAGCGTCGCGCAAAGAATCGCCGCTTTCCGTCGTCCAATACCCACCATGCACTCCCTGTTCTACGTCCCGCCAGCGTTCTGAGGGAGCAACTGAATGTAGTTGAATCGGCTCAGCTGAGGCCGAGGCGTTTGGCCATCAGTTCCAAACGAGCATCGGGTTGCACGACTGCGACGCGCACGTTGTTGGCACCACCAGCGCCGTAGAAATCTCCCGGACTGACGAGCGCGCCGCCTTCGGTGGCTAGCCGTTCGGCAAAGGCCCAACCATCCTGCGCATCGAACCACAAATAGAAGCCACCGGCGGGCAAGTCGATGGACACACCCGACCATGCGCTCAACACTCGAGCAACATACTCCAGACGTCGGCGATACACCTTGGCTTGCTCGCGCACCGAGTCGTCGTCACCCAGTGCCACCACCGCAGCGGCCTGTGCAGGACCAGGCACCATCAACCCGGCGTGCTTTCGCACTTCCTTCAAGTAGTGCACGATCTCGGCGTCACCCGCGTAGAAGCCAACACGTAAACCTGCCAGGTTTGAGCGCTTGGATAGCGAGTGCAGGGCGATCACGCCATCCAGACCGTGCTCGAGTGCGGTGTGCGGCTCACCCTGCCAGGTGAACTCCACGTAGCACTCGTCACTGAATACGGGCACGCCATGTTTGCGTCCCCACGCGACCACACTCGGCATGTCGTCGAGCGCTCCAGTTGGATTGCTTGGGCTGTTCATCCAGATCATCAGTGCTCGGCCTGCGTCGTCCTCACTGATCGACGACAAGTCGAGTCCACCCGTGGCAGTCATCGCCACCGGAACGGCCCGACAGCCAGCAAGTGTCGCCCCCATTTCATACGAGGGATACGCGACCGATGGA
>JBDKEO010000126.1:0-2799 GCA_039795205.1 Actinomycetota bacterium | reverse complement strand
GTCGGTGTGGTGTCATAGAACGACCCGTAAGCACCAAATCCCCCTGCTGGACCTTGAGGACCAGTCGCGCCTGTTGGCCCCGTTGGACCTGCCGGACCCGTCGCACCAATCACACCCTGTGGGCCGGTTGGGCCCTGCGGACCTGGCGGTCCTTGTGGACCAATTGCTCCAGTTGCACCCGTTGCTCCAGGAGGTCCCGTGGGTCCTGCTGGACCAGTTGCTCCCGTTGCGCCGGGCGGTCCAGCTTCACCTTGCGGACCAGGTTTGCCCGTCGGACCTGCCGGACCCGTCGCACCGACATCCCCCTGCGCACCAGTTGGGCCAGCTTCCCCCGGTTCACCTGGCGTTCCTCGTTGTCCTCGATCCCCAGGTGGACCAGAAGGACCAGCAAGGGGCTCCGACTCGAGACTTTCGACGCTGCTCTGCAACCACACAGGGAACCAACTAGTGAAACCAAATGAGACCGAGAGTGCCACGCCAGAGAGCAACATCGTGAGTGCTATTCCTGAGGCCACCAAAGCCCGAGGTATCCACTTGTGCCCCACACCCCGATCCTACGACTGCCAGTTCAGTACGAATGTCTTCACCCTGATTACAACCTCACTGTGACAAACTTGAGAGGTGACGTCTCCACACGAACGACTGCGGCGAGTCGAGATCGATGCCGCGCATCGTTTCCATCTCCGTGGCACGGCGATCATGACGTTCGTCATCTATTGGCTGATGGTGCTCACCTATCAAGACTTTTTTCTGTTTGATCCTTCCGAGTCGTCGGGCATCTTCCGTCAGGTGACCTTGTGGCTCTGTCTTGTGGGTTGGCTCGTCGCTGCAGCGGGAACACCGATTCTTCTGCTACTCGCCTCACAAGGATCTCTGAAGGCGCTCAACTTCGTCCCACTTACTGTGCTGTGGTGGCCGATTTCGGTGGTACTCGCACAGATCAGCGCCTACGCGGAAACCGGAGAGGGCTACCTGGATTACCTCTTCGACTATCCGATCTTCGTGCTCACCGACCTGGCGCTTCCTGCATTCCTGCTCGTGAAGTGGAGCCGGATGCGTGAGGTGGTGGCCAAAGCCGAAATTGCGATGTCCTGAGCCCTACGGCTCGACGATTGCGAACCCACTTTCGAAAACGTCCAGGTTGCCGAACACCTGGAGCATCGCTCCTGCATCGCCTTCGATGACGACCGTTCCTTTACCCAATTCGTCCATGAAGGTGGTCACTTGCGAGAGCACGTCGAGAAACAACGAACGCGCGATTCGAACATGGGCGGCAGCTGACGGATCGTGCCTACCGCGTGTGGCGAACAGCGCACGGTTGGAGATGCCCATGACCCACCGATGATCAGCAGTTCCCACCAAGTCGGTGAACGTCCAATTGATCGCCACGCTCACTCCGCCCATCTCCTCGGACTTCACCCTGAGTGCGATGGTGTCGAATGTTTGCTCGATCGACATCGCCTTGATCAGTGAGCGCGCACGGGCCACGCCCTTGGTCGTCTTCGGTTTGCCCTGGCGAAGTTCCTGGGCACCCGTGAGATACGCGTTACGAAACGTCGCCGACTCCGCTTGATAGCCGAGTTGCTCGAACGTGTCGGCTTGAAGCTGTCGAGCATCGTCGTTGTCGGGATCGCTGAACACGAGGTGGTTGAGTAGTTCCGCGACCCAGCGGTAATCGCCTGCCGCGAATGCACGGCGAGCCTCAGAGAGCACCCCGTCTGCTCCCCCCATGGCCTGCACATAACGCGAACCGACCTCAGATGGCGGCAACTTGTGCAGGTTGGCCGGATTTCCGTCGTACCAACTCAAGTACCGCTGGTACACCGCCTTGGCGTTGTGCACGAGGTCTCCGTAGAAGCCGCGGGTGTGTTCATGCGCCTTGAACTCATCGGGAAGCTCGAGATGCTCAGCGATCTCGAGGGGGGTCATCCCCTTGTTGGCGAAGCGCATCGATTGATCGTGCATCCAGCGGTACAAGTCACGCTGCAAGGTGAGGAAACCACGTACGTCGTCAATCCCCCAACGTGGCCAGCTGTGCGAGGTGAACAACACTTCGGTGCGATCAGCGAACATCTCGATCGCCTCGTTGATGTACTTCGACCAATTGAGCGAGTTGCGTACCTGCGCCCCGCGGATTGGAACCAGGTTGTGCATCGTGTGCGAGCAGTTTTCTGCCATACACAGCCAACCGAAATCAGGAAAGAAGAAGTTCATCTCTGCAGGAGCTTCAGTCTCGGGAGTCAGTTGAAAGATGATCCGCACACCGTCCACCACCATCTCTTCGCCTGTTGCGGTGATGTCGTGTGTCGGCGCGAACAGGCTCGGTGCTCCAGCGGGAGCAGCGGTGCCGAGGCCGGCATCCACGTGGGCATCGGGTCCTGGCGACAAGAGTGCACCGAATTGGTAGGCCGCTCGCCGAGCCATCGCTGGCCCTGCAATCACGTTCTCACCGACCGTCTCGTGCATGAATCCCTCGGGCGCAATGATCGTGCAGCGTCCACTCGTGGCATCTTCTTCGCTGATTACGCCCGCCACACCACCGAAGTGGTCCACATGGGAATGGGTGTAGATCACCGCCTTCACAGGCCGCTCGCCGAGATGTTTGGTGACGAGTCCAAGCGATGCACTTGCGGTTTCGGGGTTGGTCAGTGGGTCGATGATCAACCAGCCGGTGTTGCCCTCGATGAAGGTGATGTTGGAGATGTCGTAACCACGTACCTGCCACACTTTCGGAGCCACTTCGAACAGGCCATGGTTGGCGTTCAATGTTGCATGGCGCCACAAGTGCGGGTTCACGGT
>JBDKEO010000062.1:0-8054 GCA_039795205.1 Actinomycetota bacterium | reverse complement strand
GCTCAGCCAGCGCAGCGACGTCGTTTTGAATGTGTTCCAACACCTCGGACGTGACGATCACGTCGAAGGCTCCATCGCGGAATGGCAATCGAGTGGCATCGCCGCGCAATACACCGGTGAGTCGATCGGCCGAGATCTCGCCCGCTTCGCACATTGCAGCGAATGTGGCACGAGTGGTAGTGGTCTCGGCTTCCGCATAATCGAGCGCGACCACGCGGGCGCCGCGACGCGCTGCCTCGTACGCGTGGCGGCCGAATCCCGCACCTGCGTCGAGAAACAGTGTTCCTTCGCCGATCGGTAGTTGCTCGAAACGAACCGTCAGCATCAGCGCGAACTCCTGCGCCGCAGCTTTTCCACGTTGTGGGGCATGGAGAGCACTTCGCGGTATTGATCCACCGTCAACGAAGCGCAGTAGCGCCAACTCCAACGCTCGATCACACGCTGTCGGCCCGCGTGACCGACGCGGTTTCGTAGTTCAGCGTCATCGAGACCGCGACGAATGGTGGCGGCCAGTGCTTCAGAATCACCAGGAGCGCACGACAAGACGGTGTCGTTGTCGCGACCGGTCACTTCGGGCAATGCGCCACCTGTGGTGGCGACGAGGCAAATTCCTGTCGCCATTGCTTCAATGGCGGGGAGGCTGAAGCCTTCGTACAAACTCGGGACGACGGCCAGTTCGCTTTCGGCATACAGCTCGACGATGCGTTCGTCGCTGACGCCCGACACGTGAGTGATGCAGTCCTGCAGGTTGAGTTTGCGGATGAGGTCGGCGTTGGCGCCCTCGCGTGGCTTGCCAATGATCGTGAGGTGGACATCTCGCTCGGTGCGCAACTTGGCGAGAGCCTCCAAGAGGTATGACAGGCCCTTGAGAGCGACGTCAGCAGACGCAGTGGTGATGAGGTGGCCGGGTTTGCGCGACACGTGCGGTAGCGGAGTGAACAAATCGGGATCGACTCCGACGGGAACGAGTCGCATACGGTCGAGTGACACGCCCATGTCCTCGTGAATGTCGTTGATCGAGTTCTCACTGACGACGACCACGCGAGGCATCTTGCTCGCCACCTTGCCTTGCATCTTGACGAACGAGTACCAGCGACCGATCGCCTGTTTCTTCCACCAGTTGGGTGCGTGGTCCATCTCCAACTTGCGGTCCTTCGTGATCGGGTGATGGAGCGTGACGATGGTGGGGAAGAGTTTCTCGATGTCGAGGATGCCGTAGCCGAGACATTGGTTGTCGTGTACGAGATCGAAGTCGTCGACGCGAGTCTCGAGCGCGCGTAAAGCGCGCAGTGAGAACGTCCTCGGTTCACCGAAGGTGCCCTTGAGGAACTGCGCCATCTCCACGAATGCGGGCCAATCCTTGATCTCCCAGTAGGCAGGGAATCGACCCGGATACTGATCGTTGAAAATGTCGAGACTCGGCAGCTTGTGCAGCGGGATTCGTGGGTCGAGAACGGGGTAGGGCTGTCCTCCGAACACCTCCACGTGGTGTCCGAGGTCGACGAGTGCCTTGGTCAGGTGTCGGGTGTACACCCCCTGCCCACCCACATGGGGCTTGCCGCGATATGTGAGGTAGGCGATGCGCAATGGGCCGTTTGGATCGAACGGCTCCGACATAATCGGGTCAGCCTACCGAGCGGTATTTCCATCCCTTCTGCGCCTACCCAGTATCAGCAGGGCGAGCAGGGTGGCGGATGTGACGATGAGGATCGATTGATCCCCGATGTACGAATAGATGGTGCGGCCTTCGCGCATTGGAACCTCACGGACGATCACGCGTCTTTCGCTCACGCCCGTTCGATCGAACACCTCGCCGGATGGAGAGACGAATGCAGAGAAGCCGGTCGGTGAGACTTGGACGACCCAACGACCCGTCTCCACCGCACGAAGTCGGGAAGAAGCAACTTGTTGCGTTTGCAGGATCGTTCCCGTGTAACTCGAACCGTTCGTGGGATTGATGAGCATCTCTGCTCCAAGCTCGACGCCCTCGTTTGCGCGACCAGCGAAGAACACTTCCCACGAGATCGCGACCGCCAGGGTCGACTCGCCTACACGCAAGAGCCCGGGCCCTTCTCCGGCACGAGCATCCCGCGGAATCCTGTCGACGGGAGCACCGAGCGTTTCGAGCGCGCCGCGAAGTGGAACGAACTCACCGAAGGGCACACGACGCACCTTGTCGTAGCGATCGCCGAGAGTTCCATCCACGTTCACGACCACCTGGGCATTCGTGAATGCCGATGCATCGACGTCTTCGGTGATACCGACGAGGAAAGGTGCATTCAGTCGCACGGCTTCCGCCGCGATCTCTTCGCGCTCGACGCTCATCGAGAACTCGTCCACATCGACCACGTTCTCTGGCCAGATCACCAGGTCGGGTTCGAGTGACGAGTCGATGGAGCGGGTCGCATCGAGGTGCCGTTCTACGACGTCACGGGAACGAGTGTTGATGGCGAGTGTTCCCTGTGGACCGCCGCCTTGCACCGCGGCGATACGCAAGACTTCGCCAGTGTTGCTACCGCCACCGGCGAATGGGATCACTGCAACGACAAAGACGATCACTGCTGTCGAAGTGATCGCACTTCGAACGTGTCGACGTGTCGCGTGATGACCGATGAGAAAGCCAACTTGGAAGACGAACCAAGACAACAGGATCGGTCCACCGATCGCCGCCAAATGCACGGTCGGAGAATCCGCTTGAGAAATGGCGAGCGTCGCCAGGGGAACACCTCCGAATGGCATTGAAAAGCGCAACGCTTCTGCCAAAGTGTGGGCGAGTGGCGCGGCGACGAGCGAGTGCTTGGCGCGAGCCGAGAGGATCGTCGCGACACCGTGCAGCGATGCAAACAATGGAACCGCGATCAGGTAGCCAGGCGCAGTGAGGTGCCACATCCAACCCATACCCGGGGCAAACCAAGAGAGCGCGAAAAGAAAACCGCCCAAGAATCGACTGCCAGAACTCTCGAACGATCTGGTGACGAAGGCAAACACAGCGACGCCGATGAACGCGAGTGGCCAGAAGCCCCAAGGGGGAAGGCTCGCGGCGACGAGCACGCCGGCTCCTACCAGCGCGAGGTACTTGGACGTGCGACTCATGAATGAGAACCACCGCGCATCATCGCCTCGAGGCGAGCGATGCGCGTGCGCGCAGGTGGGTGCGACATCACCACCATTCCGGCGTGTGCTTCGACTCGACCTTGCTTGTTGCTGACGTGGCGCAAGGCATTCAGCAACTCACGTCCGAATCCCATTTCGAATGCTCTTCGGTCGGCGTGGTACTCACTGCCTCGACCGACGAAGTTTCCGAGCATCTGCGAGAGAAGTAGCCCGAGGAGCAGCAGTCGCGACGCGCCGGTGAGCACCAACGTGATGGCAACCCCCGCAATTCGCAGAAGGGTCGAGCGTGCGCCGAAACGTGAGGTGGCTTGATCACTCAGGTTGCGGAGTCGAATACCCAATCGGGCGACACCGAGTACAGGAATGCTCATCCACTGAGCGATGGTGAGTGCAACCGTATGACCGCCGAGGTGGTGGCTGAGTTCGTGGGCGAGCACGCCGGTGAGTTCGTCGTCGGTGAGATTCTCGACGGCGAAGGAGGACACGACGAGAAGATGGCCGCCACAGGCGAAGGCGTTGAGGTCGTCGGCATCCACGACCGCGAGAACGAACCGACTTGGATCCATCGAGTTGGCTCGTGCAACTTCCCGCCATGCGGGCTCCAGACGTTCGAGTTCGACGGATGTCGGTGTGCGCGCTCCGAGAAGACGGACGAAGACGATTCGTTGCACTGGTCGAAGAAACAGCACCACGCAACCGACCAGCGCCACGGCTGCGAACGCGAGGAAGTCGACTGGCGTGGTGAGGCCGACGGGAATCCACATCACGAAGATCGCGACCACCCATGGTGGGAACAACACGGCAAGCGGCGCGAGAGCAGTAAACGCGGACGAATCCACATGGCGCCGATCCATGTGTTCATTCAACCATCGCCGACACGACCGACATCGCCCACTCAAGTAGCGTCTTTTTGCATGTCGCAGATGGTCGCGCTGTTCGCTTCGTTACCCAGCCCATCGAGTAGTTCGCTCTCGATTGGTCCGTTGCGGTTGAACGCTTATGGCGCGATGATCGCCATCGGAGTCGTCGTTGCGGTGATGGTGTTCGGCAGGCGGCTGGAACGTCGTGGGGTGGGTACGCGTGACGATGCGTCGACGATCGCATTGTGGGCAGTGCCGGCGGGAGTCGTGGGTGGGCGGATCTATCACGTGATCACCGATTGGGATCGTTTTGAAAACGATCCGTTGAAGGCGATCGAAATTTGGAAGGGAGGTCTCGGCATCTGGGGCGGTATAGCCCTTGGCGTAGTCGTGGGCATCCTCGTTGCCAAGCGCCGGGGAATCTCGACGGCTGTCGCACTCACCTGCGTGGCTCCCGCTCTCGCGTTCGCGCAAGCAATTGGTCGCTGGGGCAACTGGTTCAATCAGGAGTTGTTCGGCAGACCGACGACGCTGCCTTGGGGTCTCGAGATCGATGACCGCCACCTGCCTGATGGATATGTGTCGGGCACTCTGTTCCACCCGACATTCCTCTATGAATCGATCGGTTGCGCGCTGCTTGGTTTTGCCTTGATCGTTTTCGATCGTCGCAAGCCGTTGCGTGACGGTGCCTTGTTCGCTTGGTACGTGGCCGGTTACACGTTGATGCGGTTCTTCATCGAAGGATTGCGTATCGACCCCGCTCGAGACCTCGGAGGCTGGCGTCTCAACCAATGGACTTCAGTGGTGGTCTTCGTGTTTGCGGTTGGCTTCATCGTGAAGTTGCGTGGGGCGCGACAGCACGGCCAAATTCTGGACGACGCTCAGTAGCCTGAAGCGCGTGGAAAACGCGCGAATCGACGACGTGGTGGTGGCCAAGGTGGCGCGTCTCGCGCGATTGGATCTCACGCCTGACGAGTTGTCGCGGATGACCGAGCAGCTTTCTGGAATGCTCGAGCATTTCCGAGACATCGACAAGCTGGATCTCGCTGACGTGGCGCCAATGCCACAGCCGCTCCCCCTGAAGAACGTGTTTCGCGAGGACGTAGTGGTGCCGTCTCTCGATCGCGACGAGGTCTTGTCCAATGCCCCCGCGGCTGAAGACCAGCGATTCCGAGTTCCTCCCACCGTCGGGTTCACGGAGTAGCGATGACGTTTCCTACCGTGGCGCAGATTGCTCGCGACATTCGTGACGGGAAAGTGACTGCCTCCGCCGTTCTCGAGGAGCACCTCAAGCGAGTCGACGAACGCGAAAGCGAGATCCATGCCTTCAACCTCGTCACTACGGAGCAGGCGCGAGTAAAGGCAGCTGAGGTCGACGAGGCCGTGAAGGCTGGTAAGCCACTTGGCTCTTTGGCTGGTGTGCCGATTGCGCTGAAGGACAACATGTGTACGCGTGGAGTGGAGACCACCTGCTCGTCGAAGATTCTCAAGGGTTGGAAGCCGCCGTACGACGCCACCGTGGTCACGAAGTTGCGCGAGGCGGGTGCAGTGATCGTGGGCAAGACGAACCTCGATGAGTTTGCGATGGGATCGAGCACCGAAAACTCGGCATTCGGCCCCACACGCAACCCGCTCGATACATCACGCGTGCCTGGTGGATCGAGTGGTGGCAGCGCGGCCGCGGTGGCCGCGGGTTTTGCTGCAGCAAGTCTCGGGAGTGACACGGGCGGCAGCATTCGTCAACCGGCTGCGTTGTGCGGTCTCGTCGGTGTCAAACCGACATATGGAGTGGTCAGCCGGTACGGCCTCGTTGCCTTCGCCAGCAGCCTCGATCAGATCGGTCCATTCACCCACACGGTGGAAGACGCAGCGCTCGTGATGGAAGCGATTGCGGGACACGATCCGCTGGACTCCACCTCGTTGCCGCAAGCAGCACCCAATCTGACGAGCGTGCTCGATCAAGGTGTCGAGGGAATGCGTATCGGTCGAGTCGTGGACATGCCGGAAGGCAGTGAACCAGACGTGTTGGCACGACTCGATGCAGCATTTGCCGCGCTCAAGGAACGTGGTGCGACCATCGTCGACGTGCGGCTTCCGTCGCTGCAGTTCGGTCTTACGGCCTATTACCTGGTTGCACCCGCTGAGGCATCGAGCAACCTCGCGCGTTACGACGGGGTGCGTTACGGCATGCGTGTGGATGCTCCCGACCTGAACGCGATGTACGCAGCCACGCGCTCACAAGGTTTTGGCGCCGAAGTGAAGCGCAGGATCATGCTCGGTACCTACGCGCTGTCCGCCGGCTATTACGACGCGTACTACGGCAAGGCACTCAAGGTTCGTCGCTTGATAGCCGACGATTTCGCCAAGGCATACCAGTTGTGTGACGTCGTGCTCACCCCGACCTCGCCGTCGGTGGCGTTCCCCTTCGGTGACAAGACCGCCGATCCACTCGCGATGTATCTGTGTGACGTCTTCACCATCCCCACCAACTTGGCCGGACATGCCGCGATGAGCGTGCCGTTCGGAACGGGTGCACACTCCTTGCCGGTAGGTGTGCAAGTGCTGGCACCTGCTCTTGGTGAGGCAACGATGTTCCGCGTGGCGGCAGAACTGGAGCGTGCGAGATGAGCAACGCGACGAGCGCACCTTCCAACGCTGCGGCGTTGCCTGATGGTTGGGAGATGGTCGTCGGACTCGAAGTGCACGTCGAGCTCGACACCGCCACCAAGTTGTTTTCTGGTAGCCCCAATCGTTTTGGTGACGATCCCAACACCCACATCGACCCGGTGACGCTGGGTCTGCCCGGCGCCTTGCCCGTGCTCAATCGAAAGGCCGTCGAACTCGCCATTCGTCTCGGTCTTGCACTCAACTGCACGGTGCAGTCGTGCACGTTCCATCGCAAGAACTACTTCTATCCCGACCTGCCGAAGGCGTATCAGATCAGCCAGTACGACCAACCTTTGAATGTCGATGGCTACCTGATGCTGCCGGGCGACATTCGTATTGGCATCGAGCGGGCACACCTCGAAGAGGACACGGGCAAGTCGACGCACTTCGGTGGCTCGAGTGGTCGTATTCACGGCAGCGACTATTCACTCGTGGACTTCAACCGTGCAGGTGTTCCGCTCGTCGAGATCGTCAGTAGGCCCGACATTCGCACCAGCGATCAGGCGCGTCAGTACGTGAACGAACTGCGCAGCATCCTCGTTGCCGTCGGTGCCAGCGACGCAAAGATGGAAGAAGGTTCGATGCGCGTGGACGTCAATGTCTCGGTGCGTCGTCCAGGAGCACCGTTCGGCACGCGCTGTGAAATCAAGAACGTGAACTCCGTGCGCGCAGTTGGTCGAGCGATCGACTATGAGGCACGCCGACAAATCCAGGAGATCGAGTCAGGCGGCACAATTCGTCAAGAGACACGGCACTGGGACGATGCCGAGGGGCGCACGCACACGTTGCGGGCGAAAGAAGACGCCGATGATTACCGCTACTTCCTCGAGCCGGACCTCGTGTTGCTCGATCCTGAGCGCGAGTGGGTGGAGTCGATCCGTGCTGCATTGCCGATGCTGCCTGCTGCACGTCGCGCAGCACTTGCCGCACTCGTTGGAATCGACAAGGAGAGTGAAGCCGCCTACGTGGTGGTGGAGCGCGGACAGGACGACTACGTCGCCGAAGTGATTCGTGCCGGTGGCGAGCCCGGTCGCACCGTGGTGTACGTGCAGCAGACATTCGCCGAAGAAGGCGCACAACCACGAGTTCCTGCTGCCGACGTTGCAGCGTTGACCCTGCTCGAGCGCGACGGCAAGGTGACTGCAACTCAGGCCAAGACGATCCTTGCGGAGATCGTCGCGAATGGCGGTGGCGATGCTGCGGCAATCGCCAAGGCGAAGGGTTTCGAGGCGCTCGATACGAGTGCGGTCGAAGCGATGGTCGATGCGGCAATTGCCGCGCAGCCGGATGCTTGGGCCAAGTACTGCAATGGTGAAGAGAAGGCCGTTGGAGCTCTGGTTGGTGCGGTGATGAAGGTCAGTCAGGGCAAGGCGGACGGCAAGGTCGTCACCGCGATCCTGCAGGCACGTCGCG
>JBDKEO010000099.1:0-5952 GCA_039795205.1 Actinomycetota bacterium | reverse complement strand
AAGACGTCCACGCCAACGAAGCCACCCGAAAAGAACGTTGCCCCGGCGTGGTAGAGCACCACCAACGCAACGGCAACTGCCCGCAGGCCTTCGATGTCAGCGCGGCGCTTGGAGGGGGCCGAACTCATCGCCCTTCATATTGGCATTGATTGAGTACTCAGTGGTTACGCGGCATTGGCCACGAGCACACCCATCGCGACGAACTGCAACACGCCCGCCACCACCGTAAAGACGTGCCATACCTCGTGATAACCGAATATGTGCGGCACGAGTCGTGGTCGCTTCAAGAAGAACAACACTGCACCAACCGTGTAAGCCACTCCACCCAGCGCAAACAGCAACAGACTCGTGAATCCTGCACGGTGATACACCCACGGCAACACGCCCAGTACCGCCCAACCGATTATCAGGTAGAGCGCCGCCGCCGTCTTGCGTGCTTTACGCACGAACTTGAGACCCATACCAATTACCGCTGCACTCCAAATGGCAACGAGGAAGGGGATGCCAAGCGAAGCGGGAAGAGCCAGCAAGCACACGGGCGTGTAGGTACCGGCGATCAATACATAGACCATCGCGTGATCGAGTTGCTGCATGGTGTGCTGTGCGCGATACGAACGAGTGAAGAGGTGATACGACGCTGATGTCGAGAACAATGCAAGTAGCGATGCCACGTAAATCAGCACACCAACTCGGGCGACACCGCTTGGTGTTACGAGCGTGAGAATCGCACCCGCTGGAATGGTGCAAGCAAAGGCGATTGCATGGATCCGCCCGCGCCAACGCGGCCGCCACTGACCTGTGACGTGATGGAAGACCGGAATGTGAGGCATGTGCCTCCTTACACGAGTGACGCTACCTCGGATCCGTACTTACGGTGCGACTGCACAGCACGAAACGCGATGAAGGACGCGGGCAACACGATCACGAAGTTCGATGCCGCGAGCAGCGGATCATCGATGAAGATGCTGTAGACACCCCACGACACCGTGGTGAGTGCAAGCAACGCATTGCCAGAAGCTGACACTCCCTTGAGATGCGACTGTCGCGCCGCCTTCCACACTTGCGGGATGATTCCTGAACTTCCGATCACGCCGGCGATCGCACCAAGTGCATTGAGGCTGAAGACTTGCAAAACGATCGCAAAGCTGTATATGCCGAGCAAAATGCCGATGAGTTGCGTCTTCGTGAGCACGTTGAGCCTCACCATCTGCACGAGCACGACACCGATGCCTACGGTCACCACGCCATTACCGAGTGAGATCACCGGCTCTGCACCCGCAATCCCATAAACGACCCACATTCCACCCGCGATGAAACCCTGCATCTGGCTGAGAATGGCCACACCCTCGACCGTGTTGTGTCGAACCACTCTCCAGGCCTGCGGCACCGTGAATGTGCAAGAAAGGGCAATGCACCACGCACTGAATACGTCAAGAAAATCCACGTGGCAACACTACGGCTCAGCGGTGCCTGCCATTGGTTCAGTCGTTAGCGTGATTGCCAATGCAGTGCACGTATGCCGTCACCCTTTCAACGAAGAAGTGGACGAACGAAACCAAGTCGCGTTGCGTGGAACTCATCGGAGACTGGCTCAGCAAGAACTTCCCCGCTGAGCGGCTTCCCGCCAACATCCGCGTACGCGTTCGTCCGCTCGGTGACGACGACGTGTACCGCGCCGAGATCCTCAACACCCAGCAAAACGGGGTTGACTCGATTCTGATCACGTTGGCGGCGCTGTCTGGCCAGCTGGTGTTCGATCTCCGTCAGCGATTCGTGCCAGCAAGCAACTCGGTGTCGCCCCGGCGCAAGGCCGCTCTCCCACCAAAGCCGGTGCTCGGGTTGGTCGGCGGGATGACCACCTTGCTCGAGGTCTATGACGCCGAGCGACGGGTCGATGGCCGGGTCCGTCAAGTTTTGAGCGAACTCGATGGTCAGGCTTTGGCAGCAGATATCCGTGATGCTCCCGCTCGACGTCTGCCGATCATCGCCGAATTCGTCAAGGGCCGTGAACCGGCCACCACCATCACTGGAAGTCTTGCCGCAGACCTTGTTGGCGTGGCAGTCGTCGCGCACCTACACGACGAGAAAGCCCTGAACGCGTTCAACGATTACTGCGCGGCACCAATTCTCTCCACCAACTACGTCACCGTGTTGTGGCCACGTGGCGTGCAACCGTTCACACTGCACACGTCACAACCTTCGAAGGACCAGATCCTCACACCGATCCTGGATGCCGCTGCAGGCCAACCCGAACTTGTCGTCCCAACGCCGTCACGGCAGATTTCGCGCCCCAGCGAGCAACCCCGTCCCATCGACATTGCATTTCCGTCCACCGACGCGGTGAACCGAATGCAGCAATTGATCGAGGAACAACGAATGCACATCGAAGCACAAGATGAGTTGATCGAGAGCATCGAAAACGAACGGGCAGAAATGGAAGAGGCGCTCGACGACAGGGACCAGATGATCGCCGTCCAGCAAGAACGCTTGGATGAGCTGATTCTCAACAAGACGGAGCTTGAGGCATACCTCCTGAGAGTCGCGCCGTCAGCATCAATGCCTCGTGTTTTGGATGCCGTCTATCGAGCAGCCAAGGAATGCAAGTATCTTCAATTCGCCAAGGCCGCCTTCGACACAGCCAACGATCTTGAAGGTCCCGTACCGTTCACAGTTTTCTCCATCTTGCGCAGCCTCGATCAAGCTGTCGCTGAGTGGCGATCCGACCGCATTCCCACCGCCGGTCTCCGCTCGTACCTTCGCCAACTTCGCGTCGACTACGTTCCGGACATCAGCGAGAATGCTCGGCAAAAGTACGCCGACGACTACACGATCACCCACGACGGCAAGAAGGTCGTCCTCGGACCACATGTCAGAAGCGGACGCAGACGCAATCTCCTGCGCATTTACCTGCATGTCGACGAAGCAACGAAGACCATGCTGGTAGGCAAGGTGACACGCCATCTTGAGGACAGCACCACGTAGCAGGCAATAGGGTGACGGCATGACTTCTGCCGTCTACGCACTCTCCGATCAATACATCGAAAAGCAGGCCGAGCTCGATCCCGGCACCGCCACCTACCTCGGTATCGCGGGGCATGACCACGAGATGACCGACTTCAGTCCCGCCGGACATGAGGCGCGCGCACAACTCGACCGTGACACCCTGGCCCAGCTCAATGCGCTCGACACTTCGAGTGATACTGACCGTTTGGCTGCAGGCGTACTGCGTGAATCGCTCGAATTGAGTGGTCAGGAATACGCCGCAGGCGAGCACCTCAGGTCCATTCGTGTGATCGCCGGTGACGTCGACGCCGCGCGCTCGATTTTCGACTTGATGCCCACCGATACCGCTGAACATTGGTCGACGATTGCAGAGCGAATGTCTGCAGTTCCGCAAGCTTTCGCCGGCATGCGGGAATCGTGGGCACTCGGCGCCGCAAAGAATGTGGTGGCACCAAAGCGTCAAGCCCTCGCCCTCGCCGAACAGCTGGAAGGCTGGGCAGGTAGTACGAGCAAGTCAGGGTTCTTCACCTCATTCGTCGAGCAGGCGGCATCCATTTCTGGAGCACCGATCGACAAACTGCGTGACGAAGCCACGCGTGCATCGCAGGCACTTGCCGAGACCGCCGAGTTCCTACGCAAGGAGTACGCACCGAAAGCCGACCCACGGGATGGTGTTGGTCCCGAGCGACATGCACTCGCCCGCCGTCGCTACCTCGGCATGGCGATCGATGCGCAGGAAGCCTATGAATGGGGTTGGCATGAGACGATGCGTCTCGATGCCGAGATTGCCCGCGTGTCGAAAGAGATCAAGCCTGATGCGACAGCCGCAGAAGTTCGCCACTTGCTCGACACCGATCCCGCGCGTGCCATTCAGGGTGAGGACAACTTGCGCAATTGGCTGCAGGAGATCATGGATGAGGCACGTGACTTCCTGATCTCCAACAAGCACTTCGACATCCCTCAGCAAATTCGTACATGCGAGGCGATGATCTCTCCTCCGGGTGGAGCAGCGGCGATGTACTACACGGGACCGAGTGAAGACCTCAGTCGCCCCGGTCGCACGTGGTATCCGGCAAATGGCCGCACCATATTCCCGAAGTGGAGTGAACCAACGACGGCATATCACGAGGGCGTACCTGGCCATCACCTGCAGATTGCAACGGCCACCATCAACTCGTCGAAGTTGTCACGCTTCCAACGCAACACATTCGTTTCCGGCCACGGCGAGGGTTGGGCGTTGTATGCCGAGCGACTGATGGATGAGTTTGGCTTCTTCAAGAACAACGAATTCCGACTCGGCTACCTCTACGCACAGGCCTTTCGTGCGGCACGGGTGGTCATCGACACCGGCGTGCACTGCGGACTGCCGATCCCCAAGGATTCAAGCTGGCACCCCGGTGAGCAGTGGACACCTGAGTTGATGCTCGAGTTCCTTACTGCACGCTCGTCGAGCGATGCGGAGTTCAACCGTTCGGAGATCGACCGCTATCTCGGTTGGCCGGCACAAGCCATCTCCTACAAACTCGGCGAGCGCGTGTGGCTCGACCTTCGCGATCAGGCCAAGCAGAAGCACGGCACGAAGTTCGACCTACGCGCGTGGCATGCACATGGCCTCAACTTGGGCAACCTCGGTCTCGATCTGCTGAAGACCGAGATGGCCAGGTTCTAAGCCCGCTTGTTCTAGGAAACCACCACCACTTGCGTGCCGGGCTTGGCCCAGCGATAAATGAAGAGAGCGTCTTCGGTGGATGAACGAAGGCACCCACTCCCCTGAGGAGTACCGAGCTGACTCTCTGTCTGCATCGGCTGGCCATTCTTCTTTGGGATTTCGTGGAAGCCGATGTTGATGCCGTTGAGCCCCTTGGCAAAACGGGTCATGTAACGGAAGGTGACACCCTGTTCCAGCGGACTGAATGATTCGGGCGACTGACTGAACACGCGATAGGTGCCCTTTATTGGGCGATCACGCTTGCCGGAGACGAGGAACGTACGAATGACCTCATCGTTCTTGTTGACCACCCACACTCGCTGACGAGCAATCGAGTACACGACACGTCTACCCTCACCCGACTTGGCAGGAAGGGTGGTCACTTCCGACATGAATGACTGACTGCCTGACGGCCCGGTGTATGCGAGTGTCGATGCAACCGGACTCGTTAGAGCAAGTACTGCAGCAACGACGACGACTCTGGGCAACATCGATCAAATTTTATTGGTCAAGCGCGTCACTTGCTCATCAGGTCAAAATCGCTCGCGTCGATGAAGTGCCAATACGGCTAGCTCCTGCTTCGATCATCGCCACCACAGTGTCCCAGGTGCGAATACCGCCACTCGCCTTCACCCCGATCCCACTTCCCACCGTGGCTCGCATCAACCGAACTGCCTCGATGGTTGCGCCACCCGACTTATGGAATCCGGTGCTCGTCTTCACGAAGTCGGCTCCCGCCTTCACTGCAGTCGTGCAAGCACGCACGATTTCTTCATCGACGAGTGCCGACGACTCGATGATCACCTTGAGCACTCCAGTCGTGCTTGCGCGCACCAGCGCCACCTCGTGCTCGATCTCGTCCCACCTGCCTTCCTTGGCGAGACCGAGGTTGATCACCATGTCGATCTCGCGGGCACCTGTCTCGCAGGCGCGTTTGGCCTCGAACGCCTTTGCCTCGGGAAGATGCGCTCCGCTTGGAAACCCGACCACGCTGGCCACCGGTATCTGGCCGGATAGTTCGCGCACTGCAACGTCGACCATCGTGGGGGACACGCACACTGCCGCCACCGAAAACTCGAGGGCTTCAGCACACGTGCGCCGGACGTCGTCTGCAGTGACCTCAGGTGCGAGGAGTGTGTGGTCGATCATCGCCGCAACTTGCGCCCTGGTATGCGACATGTGAGCAGGTTACGGCAGGGACACGGAGACGGCAGAACGGAGTAGTTTCATTTGCCTAATGG
>JBDKEO010000098.1:0-4576 GCA_039795205.1 Actinomycetota bacterium | reverse complement strand
TGATCGACTTCATCGACATGGAGATCAAGGAGAACCGCCGCCGCGTGGTGGAGGCGTTCAAGGACGCTCTGGCCCGCGACAAGACACGTACTCAAGTGTTCGAGATCTCCGAACTCGGCCTCGTAGAAATGACGCGCAAGCGCATCGGCGAAGGACTCCTGACCAGCTTTGCGAGTACGTGTCCGGAGTGCGAGGGCAGGGGAATCACCCTCGACCTGAGCATGCTCGACTAGCCAGATGGCAGTTGGATGCCCTCGGGCCACCCGTTAGGCTCACTAGCCGTTATGTACGCGATCATCGACGCAGGTTCCAAGCAGGAAAAGGTGGCCCAGGGCCAGCAGGTTCGAGTCGAGTTGCTCGACGCCGCAGAAGGCCAGGAGGTCAACCTCACGCCGTTGCTCCTCGTCGATGGCGCCACGGTGTTGTCGACCCCCGCCGAGTTGTCCAAGGTCAAGGTGACAGCCAAGGTTCTGGGAATCGCCGCTGGACCGAAGATCAACGGTTTCACCTACAAGCGCCGCACCAACCAGCGTCGTCGCTTTGGTCACCGTCAGAAGTATTCTCTCCTCGAAATCACCAAGATCGCGAAAGGCTGAACGATGTCAAAGACCAAGGGTGGCGGTTCAACCAAGAACGGTCGTGACTCCAATGCGCAACGCCTCGGCGTCAAGGTCTTCGACGGCACCAAGATCACGGCTGGCACGATCCTCGTTCGTCAGCGCGGCACGAAGGTGCACCCGGGCCTGAACGTGGGCAAGGGCAAGGACGACACGCTGTTCGCGCTCGAGCACGGCAGTGTGAAGTTCGGTCAGCGTCGTGGCCGCAAGGTCGTCGACGTTCTTCCCGCGAACTAACTCACGCCAAGACCGCATCGCGGTCACTCAGACGTCGATTCCCTTCGGCAGGCGATCGGGTCCCCACCCGAGCAGTTGCTCTCCTTGACGACACGCGAAGCGGTCGGTCATTCCCGCCACATAGGCAACCGAAGCATGGAGCGTGGCCGGACTGTCGGCGATGAGCCCTGCATGATCAGGGAGCAGATGTGGCGACTTCACGTAGTGCTCGACGAGCGCTTGGAGGAGGTCGATCACCGACTTGGCTTGCTTGCGGGATGCATCGCGCATGTAGATGCGTTCGTAATTGAACTGCCGGAAGTGGGCCAATGCCTCGGCAACGTCGGCTTCCATGCTGATGCGGCCCGATCGTGAACTAGCCGACACCATGGCGCTGATGAAAGCACGCAACTGACTCGACCTCGAAGTGCCACAACGTGACTGCACCGTGGCTGGCAGCGAGTCAGGGGAGACGATCGATGCGGCGACGGCATCCTCGAAGTCATGGCAGACATATGCAATGCGATCGGCCCACGACACCACTTCGCCTTCTGGGGTTTGCGGGGCGGGTCGGGACCACGAGTGGTTACGGATGCCGTCCAACGTTTCGACGCACAAGTTGAGTGGAACGAGCGTGACGTCTGCCCCCCACGACGCGTGATCGAAACCGTCCTGCACATATGGGCTGAGCGCGTCCTCGCTGGCATGCCCGCCTGGACCGTGACCGCAGTCGTGCCCGAGAGCGATGGCTTCGGTGAGTGTCTGGTTGAGGCCGAGTGCGCGGGCGATCGCTACGGCAACCTGGGCTACCTCGAGCGCGTGAGTGAGACGAGTGCGTTGGTGGTCTTCGGGAAAGACGAACACCTGGGTCTTTCCTGCCAAGCGGCGGAATGAGCTTGCGTGCAGGATGCGATCACGGTCGCGCTCGAAGCAGGTGCGAAACGGATCGGCCTGCTCTTCGATTGCACGATTGCCGGCGCCAAACGAACGCGTTGCCAACGGGGCCAGATTCTCATGTTCGAACGACTCTCGTTGTTCGCGATCGATCACTGCATTCGTGCCCGGACCGGCCCACGAGTCGCGGTGGGCGAAGCGAATGCCTGCTTCGTGTTCGTGGCCATGCATGGTGCTGGCCCACGAAACCGCTCGGCTCTGATTCGCGTCTGGGTGGGAGGTCGACATGTCACCAAGTTAGGTGTGGGGTGCCGCAGTAGCCTGACAAGCCCCTATGAGCGCATTCGTCGACGAGGCCCAACTGAACGTTCGTGGCGGCGATGGCGGCTTCGGCTGTGTCAGTTTTCGTCGTGAAGGCCCAGTCGCCTTCGGTGGTCCCAACGGCGGCGATGGCGGAGACGGTGGGTCGGTGTGGCTGGTGGCCGATCACAACGTGGCCTCGTTGCTGGCCTTTCGCGACCATCCTCACCGCAAGGCTGGCGATGGCGTGAATGGGATGGGCAAGGACCTCCACGGTCGTCGTGGAGAGGACCTGCTCGTAGCGGTGCCCGAGGGCACCGTGGTCAAGGACATGTACACGGGCGAGTTGCTCGCCGACTTGTCGACTCATGGCGCGCGGTACTGCGCTGCGCCAGGCGGTCGAGGTGGTCGCGGGAACGCTCGCTTTCTCTCCAATCGGAGACGCGCGCCCAAATTCGCCGAGCAAGGTGAGCACGGCTCCGAACGGTGGCTGAAGCTCGAACTGAAGTTGATGGCCGACGTGGCGTTGGTCGGATTCCCCAACGCGGGAAAGAGCACGTTCATCAGTGCCGTCTCGGCGGCGAAACCGAAGATCGCGAACTATCCCTTCACGACCTTGGAGCCGCATCTTGGTGTCGTGCGCCTCGACGAATCGACGGAGTTCGTCATTGCCGACATTCCGGGAATCATCGAAGGAGCAAGCGAGGGCAAGGGACTCGGTCACCAATTCCTTCGCCACATCGAACGTGCTCGAGTCCTGTGCCTGTTGGTCGACCTTGCACCGATGGATGAGATGCCGGCAGCCGAGCAAGAGCGCATCTTGTTGCGAGAGCTCGGTCAGTATCAGCCCGAATTGCTGGATCGTCCACGTGTCACGGTGGGCACGAAGATCGATGCTGCCACTGCGGAAATCAAGGCTGCTTGGCATGGGCTCGCCATGTCTGCCGTGACGGGCGAGGGAGTGCGACCTGTGCTCGGCGATCTTGCGCGCAAGGTGGTGGAGGCACGGAGCCAGATCAAGACGACGCCGTCGACGGTCGTGTTGCGTCCCGTTCCGGAGGGCACGCAGATCGAGAAAGTTTCGGCAAACGAGTTCCGGTTGCATGGCCGTGAAGTGCTCCGTGCGGTTGCCCTCAACGACGTCACGACTCCCGATGCGCTCAATTACATCGAGGAACGACTCAAGCACCTCGGCGTATTGCGACTGCTGGCCAAAGCAGGAGCCATCGAGGGTGCCACCGTGCACATCGGGGACTTCAGCTTCGACTATGTGCCGGAGGCCTCATGAGAGTGGTCGTGAAGATCGGCACTTCGTCGGTCACCTCGGAAAGTGGCGCAATCAAGGACAGCGCGATCGCTTCATTGTGTGCCCAAGTGTCGGCGCTTCGTCAAGGTGGTCACGAAGTATTGGTGGTCTCGAGTGGTGCCGTAGCAGGCGGAGTAGACGCTCTCGGCTTGACCGAACGTCCCAGTGACACGCTGACCTTGCAGGCTCTTGCGGCGGTCGGTCAGAGCAGATTGATGGAGCGCTACAACGCCCAGTTTCGTGAGCACGGGTTGATCGCTGCGCAAGTGCTCCTCACGCCGAACGATTTCATCGATCGCAGGCAGTACCTCCATGCTCGAGAAACGGTCGATCGGCTTCTGGCTCTCGGCTGTGTCCCCGTGATCAACGAGAACGATGCGATCGCTGCGGATGAGATTCGATTCGGTGACAACGACCGCATCGCGGCATTGCTGGCGCACAGCGTTCAGGCCGATCTGTTGGTGTTGTTGACGGACATCGACGGGCTGTACACCGATGATCCCGCGAAGAGTGCCGATGCACGTTTGGTGGAGATGGTGTCAGCCGACGACCCGTTGCTCTCCGTGAACGCCGGTGCATCGGGTACGGCCCGCGGAAGTGGAGGAATGGCGAGCAAGCTCTCCGCTGCACGAATCGCCTCGTGGTCGGGCGTGCGAACGGTGATCGCCGCAGCTCGCAAGGAGAATGTGCTGTCGCTAGCAGTGGCGGGTGAGCGCACGGTGGGGACCCAGTTTCTCCCACACGACCGACAGCTGTCGGCACGCAAATTGTGGATCGCCTTCGCGGCGCAGATTGCCGGATCGGTGTTCGTGGATGACGGGGCACGCCACGCGCTGGTGCAGCGCAACACCTCGTTGCTGCATGCCGGAGTGACCGAAGTACACGGCGACTTCGTTGCCGGCGACACGGTGGAGATCCGCGGGGAAGATTCGGGTGACGTGATCGCCCGCGGCATGGTCTCGGTCGATGCGGTGCAGGCAGGCGCCGCCGCCGGCCTGCAGAGTGTGGACCTACCTGAAGGAGTACCTACTGAGCTGGTTCACCGAGACGACTTGGTGGTCTTTCTCTCCAAGTAGAGACGTGAGGCGTGATGCAGATCTTCGTCACGCATCAATGCAAGGACTACGAGGTACGCGGCGACTCCCGGCGCGCTGACGAGCAGCAACTTGACGAGTGACTGCAGGGCTCCGTCGGCTGGGAGCGAACGTGCCATGACCCAGGTGATCGTCGTCATCGCCGAACC
>JBDKEO010000104.1:0-3884 GCA_039795205.1 Actinomycetota bacterium | reverse complement strand
GTGTACGGATCTGGCCCTGTCAGTTCCAACTGAGCCCGAGATTCCCAACCAAGCGGGACACGGTCTCGAGCGGCAGGCCGATCACGCCCGTCAGGCTGCCCACGTGGCGGGCCACGAGGATTGCCCCCTCCCCCTGGATGGCATAGGCGCCGGCCTTGCCCATCGGTTCGCCGGTGGCGAGGTAGCGGTCGATCGTGGCGTCGTCGAGGGGATGCATCTCGACGAGCGTGGTCGTAACCATGCTTTCTTCCCGTGATCCATGGATTACGCACACACCCGTGTGCACACGGTGAGAGCGACCGGACAGCCGCTTCAACATCGCTCGCGCATGATCGACATCGACGGGCTGTCCGAGCGAGTCACCATCGACGTCGACGACGGTGTCGGCACCGATCACGAGCGGTGTGACGGCATCACCCGCGTGGCGGATCGCCACCGCGTTTGCTTTTTCACGCGCGAGGCGCAACGCCACGTCACGCGGATCCTCGCTTGGCTGTTCCACCTCATCGACACCTGGTGCTTCACGTTCGAAGTCGGTCGGCGCACCGTGCGCTTCGAGTAGTCGTGCGAGCAACTCCACGCGGCGCGGCGAGGTACTGGCAAGGACGATCCGCATCAGCCGCCCGAAAGGGCCACGACGTCCGAGTCGTCCGGCACCTCGAGATCATCCAAATGATCGAGGTAGCCGTTCGGCAACACCACGTTGATGGGGCCGTTGGTGTGACCACGGGCGATGCGCTCCCCTCCTTCGACGATTCGCGCGGATCGATCGAGCATCGTGCACAAGTTGGTCAGCTCCTCGAGCGACGAGATCATCGAGAATCGTCGACGCATCTCGCCACCAACGGGGTACCCCGTGAGGTACCAACCCGTGTGCTTGCGGAAGTCGCGCACTCCGCGATCGGCGCCGAGATGACTGCACAGTGCTTCGGCATGGCGCACCATCACGTCGAGCACTTCGCCAAGCAGTGGCGTCGGCGCGACGGGCCTACCGGCAAAGGCGTCGATCAAGTCCCGGAACAACCAGGGGCGGCCGAGGCAGCCACGACCGATCACCACACCGTCGCAACCCGTCTCGCGCACCATGCGCAACGCGTCGCTCGCCTCCCAAATGTCGCCGTTGCCGAACACGGGGATCGTCTTCACCACGTTCTTCAACTCCGTGATCGCCTCCCACCGCGCCGACGGCGCGTAATGCTGGCGGGCCGTGCGTGCGTGCAAGGCGATGGCCGCCGCACCTTCCTGTTCACAGATCAGTCCCGTGTCGATGAACGTCAACAGATCATCGTCGATGCCCATGCGGAACTTGCAGGTGATCGGAATGCCGTACTTCGCACCCGTCGTCACCGCGGCGCGCACGATGGCGCGCAACAAGTTCTTCTTCAACGGCACCGCAGCGCCGCCTCCGCGCCGTGTCACCTTCGCCGCGGGACAACCGAAGTTGAGGTCGATGTGATCCACCGCGCGGTCTATGCCCAACCGATCGATGGCGCGGGCCATCATCTCCGGATCGCTGCCATAGAGCTGCAGCGAGCGGAAGTCCTCGTCGGGACCGAACGAAAGCATCGTCTGGGTCTTGCGGCTGCCGTGCACGAGCCCGGTGGCCATGATCATTTCGTTGACATAGACGAGGTCCGGACCGAACTCGCGACACAACGAGCGGAACGGTTGGTTCGTCACCCCGGCCATCGGCGCCAGGATGACGGGCGTTCCCGCCTTGTGCTCGCCAAGCTGCAGCGGAATCACAGCACGTCCCCCAATTTCAGGTTCGGCTTCGCCTCCATGTCGAGTGGGCTCGTCACGCCATCGCGCAAGCGGTACCAGGCAGCGGAGGCGATCATCGCCGCGTTGTCCGTGCACATCGCCCTGCTCGGCAAGACGAGGTGCCAACCGCGTGTCGTCGATTCCTCCTCCATGCGCTGGCGCAAGAGCGTGTTGGCCGCCACGCCACCACCGAGCGCAACCGTGCGCACACCCGTGCGTTCGACTGCGCGAATGGTCTTGGCCACGAGCACGTCGACGACGGCCTGCTGGAACGAAGCGGCGACGTCTGCCGTCGACACGTCGGGGTGTTGGCGCACGTGGTTGATCACGGCGGTCTTCAACCCACTGAACGAGACGTCGAGCCCATCGTGCAACATGGCACGCGGAAAGTCGATCGCTCGGGGGTTGCCCTCACGGGCAATCTTGTCGATGGAGGGACCACCCGGCTGCGGCAACTCGAGGAAGCGCGCCACTTTGTCGAACGCCTCCCCCGCGGCGTCGTCGATCGTCTGTCCGATCACGTGGTACTTGCCGTGATCCGTCACGTGCACGATCAACGTGTTGCCACCCGAGACGAGCAACACCACCATCGGAAACTCGACCTGCGGATCGTCGAGCAGTGCGGCGTACAAGTGTGCTTCCAAGTGGTTCACACCGATGAACGGACGATCGAGCGCCAACGCGAGTGCCTTGGCTGCCGAGACGCCGACGAGGAGCGCACCGATCAAACCTGGACCCACCGTCGCAGCCACCGCATCAACCCGCGTGATGTCGATCGGTGACTGCGCGATCGCGCGACGCACGACCGGCATCACCGACTCGAGGTGCGCGCGCGAGGCGATCTCCGGCACCACACCACCGAAGCGAGCGTGCTCGTCGATCTGACTCGACACCACACTCGAGATCACATCGGTACCACCCATGACGACCGCAGCCGCCGTCTCGTCACAACTCGTCTCGATACCGAGCACCACCATCTCCGAACTCATGGTCGCGTCGCCTCGATCGACTTCAGTCGCTCCGCGAACTCGTCGCTCTGGATGTCCTGGCACCACATCACGATCGCATCGTCGGTGTTCTCGTAGTAACGCTTGCGCACGCCCGCGGGGGCGAAGCCGAACCTGCGGTACAAGGCCTGCGCCGCCGAATTGGTGTGCCGCACTTCGAGCGTGAGCGCCGCACATCCCGACTCGCGGGCGCGCCAGGCCAACTCGAGCAACATCTCGGTCGCGATACCTCGGTGCTGCCACGCCGGATCGACCGCGATGTTCGTGACGTGCGCGGCATCGTCGATGAACAACAACCCGCAGTACCCCACCACCCGCCGACCGATCCTGCCAACCAGATACAGGCGTTGCCCGCGACGCATGAGGTCGATCTCTTCCGTGAAGATGCGCTGGGTCCACGGCTTGGGGTAGACGACGTTCTCGATCTCGAGCACGTCACGGATGTGGCGCTTCTCCATCTCCACGAGTTCCAATACGGGATGCGCCTCCGAAGTCGGCACTGCATCGCGCATGAACCGATCGCGCACGCTCATGCACCGCTCCTCGTCAACCAATTGATCTCTGCGTCAGGTGCACGCAGATACATCGGCACGAGTTCATCGACCGACACGGCATCGACGAGTCGTGAAGTGGCGATAACGGCCAAGGTCGTCGCCGTCGGCACGTACGTCGACTCGGGGGCGAACTCGAAGTCGGGCACCGCGAGGCGCAAGCCGTCGTCGAACACCTGGCGGTAACGAGTGACGCCGGTCCCCACCAGACAGACCGATTGGCCGCGGTCGGCGATCGAAGCGAGACACTCCTCCGGACTTCCTGCCCGAGCCGTGCTCACTTGTTCGCGATCATCGGCTCGATGGAGCGACCAGAACACCTCGCCGCGTCGCGCATCGATCACCGCCGCGATCACGTCGAACTCGGTCGAGGCTTGGTGCGCGACCACCTCGAGGCTGGACACGCCGACCAGGTTGGCTTCCAACACTTCGGCCATCGCTTTGGCAGTGGCCATTCCCACGCGCATGCCGGTGAACAAACCTGGACCGACGTCGACTGCGATGTTGCCGATGTCGTGCACGGTGCAACCAGCTTCACGCAGCACCGACTGGATCATCGGGG
>JBDKEO010000095.1:0-2746 GCA_039795205.1 Actinomycetota bacterium | reverse complement strand
GTGACGTATTCGAGCGGGTGCTCCATTTCATCGAAATTGCCGAACGCGGCGATCCCCCGAACCGCCACGCGACCGCCTTGGCTGAGCGTTGCCGACACCGTGCTCAACCGTCTGCCGCGCTTGTCCACACGCGCTTCGATCCGCACCGGTCCCACTGGCAGAGGCGCCAAATAATGGAGCGTGATCGTGATGGGATCGGGTCGTTCGCACTCCTCACGCATCGCATTGGCGATCATCGCCATCACATAACCACCGTTGGCGTTGCCGCGAATGTCCCAACCATCAACGATCTCGCCGTCGTACACGCCATCACCACTTCGCTTCACTGCAATCGCGTGATCGAACTCGAATGGCACCGCGTCAGGCTACAAGTGGCAATTTCCGAGCGTTATCGTGGAACGGTGCCGCACGACTCGTCGAACCGTTTCAGCGCGACGACTCCCATCTATTACGTCAACGCCAAGCCACACCTCGGCCACGCATACACCACGATCGTCGCCGACGCCGTTGCCCGCTGGCACCGCCTGCTCGGCGAAGACGTGCATCTACTCACGGGAACCGACGAGCACGGCTTGAAGATTCAACAAGCGGCCGACGCCGAGGGCATTTCGCCACAGCAGTTCGCCGACAAGATCGCCCCCCTGTTCGAACAGGCGTGGGAGCGACTCGACATCACCAACGACGACTTCATCCGCACCACTGAGCCACGCCACCGCGTGGGCGTACAGAAGTTGCTGCAGGCATGCTTCGATGCCGGCGACATCGAACTCGACGTGTACCGCGGACAGTACTGCGTGGCGTGCGAGGCGTACTTCGTCGAAGAAGAACTCGTCAACGGCAACTGCCCCATCCACCAGCGCCCCACCACCTTCGTCGAAGAAGAGAACTACTTCTTCCGGCTCTCGCGTTTCGAGCAGCGATTGCTCGACTGGTATGCGAAGCATCCGGATGCGATCAAGCCGAGTCACCGCATGAACGAGGTGATCGGCTTCATCAAGACGGGTCTCAACGACTTCTCCGTCAGCCGCAAATCGCTCACTTGGGGCATCCCGCTGCCGTGGGATTCGTCGCACGTCGCATATGTATGGTTCGACGCCCTCGCCAACTACATCACCGCCAACGGCTACGGCGCCAACGACGAACAGTTCGCCAAGCGCTGGCCGGTCGATTACCACTTCATCGGCAAGGACATCATCCGCTTCCACTGTGTGTACTGGCCAGCGATGTTGATGTCTGCAGGCATCGAGCCACCGAAGGGCTGGGCCGTCGGCGGTTGGTTGCTCGTCGGTGGAGAGAAGATGAGCAAGACCACCGGCAACGTGGTCAACCCGCTCGACTTGATCGACGAGATCGGCGTGGATGGCTTCCGCTACTACGTGCTCGCAGAGACTCCGTACGGCAACGACGGCGACTTCACCTACGAAGGTTTGATCCAGCGCTACAACTCCGACCTTGCGAACAACCTCGGCAACCTCGCTGCGCGCGTCGCCACCGTGGTCGAAAAGAAGTGCGGCGGGATCGGCCCACGCCCGAACCCTGCTTCGCCCCTTGCGACAATCGCGCGTGAAGCAGTGACCGCCACGACGGCGGCATGGGCCGAAGTGCAACCGAGCCGTGCGCTCGATGCCACGTGGTCACTCATTCGCGCCACCAACTCACATCTCGAGCAACACGAGCCGTGGAAGATGGAGTCCGGTGCGGCGGTCGACGAAGTCATGGGCGACGCACTCGAAGCACTGCGCATCGTCACCTTGCTCGCCAATCCCGCACTGCCCAACACCACCCAGGAGATCTGGTCGCGCATCGGACTCACCGGCAACGTGTGCGACCTGCGCATTCCCCAAGATGTCGCATGGGGCCAGTACCCGGGCGGCACGGCGGTGATCAAGGGCACACCGCTCTTCCCTCGCAGGTGAACTCATGACGATCTCGTGGGTCGATACGCATTGCCATGTGTATGACGACAAGATGCCGAGCAACGACACGGTGTCGATCGCCGAAGCACGTGATGCCGGCGTACAGAAGATGATCGTGATCGGCACCGATCTCGACACCACCCGCAGTGCCATCGAGATCGCGTCGCGTCACGACGGCGTGTGGGCCACCGTGGGGTTGCACCCGCACGATGCCAAGAACGGGCTCGATGGTCTTGCCGAACTGATCGACGCGCCAAATGTCGTCGGCATCGGCGAGTGCGGGCTCGACTACTACTACGACCATTCCGATCGTGCCGAGCAGCGCGAGATCTTCGCCGCCCAGATCGCCTGGGCCAACGAGCGCGACCTGCCACTCGTCATTCACACACGTTCGGCATGGGACGACACCTTCGACGTGCTTGATGCCTGTGGCACACCTCGCCGCACCATCTTCCACTGCTTCACGGGCGACGTGGACGAAGCGCGCAAGTGCATCGATCGCGGTGCGTACCTCTCGTTCTCCGGCATCGTCACGTTCAAGAACGCCGACGACATTCGCCGCGCGGCGGCATGGTGCCCGAGTGATCGATTGCTCGTGGAGACCGATGCTCCTTTCCTCGCACCCGTTCCGCATCGCGGCAAACCGAACACTCCGGCGCTCGTCCCCGTCGTGGGTGCGTACGTTGCCGAAGTTCGCTCGATCAGCGTCGAGGAATGCGCGGAGATCACCACCCAAAACGCATGCCTTGCGTTTCCGGGAATCGCTTCGTAGCGTTTTCTCGATGGCATTGTCCGTGTACGAGCGCCGCAGGGCGACGGTGCTCGCCGTC
>JBDKEO010000040.1:0-2839 GCA_039795205.1 Actinomycetota bacterium | reverse complement strand
TGCGCCAACGGCGACCATTCCGACGACGACCATCACCAATGAGGGTACGGCTGCTTGCGCCCAGAGGCTTTCCGATGTGGCCTGCCATACCCACACTGACAGCGTGTCCACACCGAACGGTCGAAGGAGCAAGGTGATCGGCAACTCCTTCACCATGTCGACGCACAGCAAGGCAAGTGCCGCCAACATTCCGAAGCGGGCAGCCGGAAGCTCCACACTCAGCGCGGTACGTAACGCTCCTGCGCCGAGCACCCGGGCGCTTTCCACTGCCGTGTCGGGAACCTTGTCGAGACTCGCCTCCACACCTTGGTAGCCGACGGCCAAGAAGCGCACGACGAGCGCAAACACGAGCCCCAACACCGACCCGACGAGGAGGAAGTTCTCGGGCAACCAGTCGCGCCGATCGAGAGCAGCGAGCAACGCGACGGCGCCGACTGCGACCACTGGACCCGGCATCGCATACCCCACCGTCGAGATTCGACCAACGAGATGTGCGACTTTTCCTCGATGCGCCACGGTGAGCGCGAGCACTGTGCCGATCACGATGCTCACCAATGCCCCACTTCCTGCCAGCAACAACGTGTTACCGATGTGGTGCGCCACTCCGCCGGCCACCGTGACAGCGGTTCCTGCGCGGATCGACTCACTCGACCACACGAGCAGTCGAACGATCGGTACGCCGACAGCAATCAACACCGTGAACATCGTCACCCCAAGAACCACGTTGGTGCCGAGACGGGACAAGCCACGTGGAGCCATCGCTGCTTCGGATCCCCCTCGAGATCGTCTCCCTCCACGCCGCAGCAAGCGCTCGACTGCGATGAGCAGGATTGCTGCACCTGTCAACGCACTTGCAAGTTCCGTCGCCGCGTTCAAGTCACCCGTACCGAACCACACGCGCATCACACCATCGGCCAACGTGCTCACGTTGAACAAGCGAACCGTTCCAATGTCGGTAAGCGTCTCCATGGCCACCAACGCCGCTCCCGCAGCGATGGCTGGTCGGGCTGCAGGCAATGCAACGCGGAAGAACACACCGCCTTGACCGGCACCGAGGCTTCGAGCGGCAGCAAGGGTGTCCGCCCCTTGATCGACGAACGCGGCGCGAGCAAACAGGTAGACGTACGGATACAACGACAGAATCAGCACCAGGGCACACAGCCACAGCGAGCGCGCCGAGCGTGCGCCGAGCACGTCGGCGATCGTGTCCAGCCAGACGAATCCACCCACGTACCCGGGGATGGCCAGCGGCAAAACCAACAACCAACCAATCACGCGGCGACCAGGAAACTCGACGGCGCTCACCAGCCAGGCAAGACCGGTTCCCACGACGATCGCACCGAACACCACCGACACCAGTAGCACTGCAGTTTCGAGGATCATTCCCGGCAGACGCGTCCTCCAGAGTTCGGCCCACACATCGGTCGAGGGATCGAGCAACGACCACGTCAGCACCACCACCGGAGACGCGACAAAGGTGACGATCCCAAGGATCGTCACCCATCCGAGCACTGGGCCCAGTCGTCGTTCAACCAAGACTGTCAGAGCTGATCAGTCCACTATTCGTAACCGGCTGCCGACAACAGCTCGACCGCAGCAGGGTTGAGACGGCCGAGTTCACGCACCGACTTGGTGTCGGCTTTGTAACTCCCGAAACCGGCAATGATCGAGTTCGGCTCTACGTTCGGGTCGGCCGGAAACTCGTTGTTGGTGTCACTGAACGATTTCTGGCCCTTGGTGGCGAGCCATTCGAGCAAGGCAACCGCCTCATCCTTGTTCGGGGCATTTGCGGTGACCGCTGCAGCACTGACGTTCAAGTGCGCGCCAAATGTTTCCTGATCGGGCCATGTCAACGTGACCGGGAATTCCGGATCCTCTTGGAGTAGACGACCGAGGTAGTAGCTGTTGGTGAGGGCGACATCGCAATCTCCCGCTTGTATCGCCTTCAACATGTCGGTATCGGAGTTGATGTACAGCGGCTCATTGGCCACCCACGAGTCGACGATGCTTCGTGCTTCATCGGCTCCCAGATTGTTGATCAAGCCAGCAACGAGAGACTGTGTGTACGGGTGTGTGCTCGGACGCAGACACAACTTGCCTTTCCACTTCGGATCGCCCACTTCGGCATATGTAGTGGGTGCGTCGGTGACCCGCTTAGACGACGACATGATCACTCGAAGGCGGAGACTGAGTGCAAACCACGTGTTGTCGACTGCGCGAAGTTCCTCGGGAATCGCGTTCAGAATCGACTCGTTGTCCACCGACGCAAGCAGACCCGCTTCGGCAGCAAGTGCAATGCTCGCTGCATCTGCCGTCATGATCAGGTCGGCCGGCGTGTTGGCACCCTCTGCCTCCAACCGTGCCCGTAGTTCAGGATCAGAACCGGTAGTGAAACGCACCTCAATGCCGGTTTCGGCGGTGAACTCATCGAATACTGGCTCGATGCCGTAGTGGCGACCGGTGTACACGGTTACCCGACGGACGTCGTCGGATTGGTCTGCATTGTCGTTGGACCCGCACGCGGCAAGTGCGCTCGCAGTTGCCGTGACAGCGAGAGCGATGCCGACCAGACGGCGGCGGGGATGCATTGTGGTCATAAGGCAAGCCTAATGGAAGTTGTTAGGTGTGCCTAATAGCCCTCGTCGCTCATGTTTTGGGGGAGGTCTCTGGGCTACGCGATGTGGTGCAGCGGTTTGGCCAACTTGAGTGCGGCCAGATTCTTCGGCTTCTGCAGACCAGCCAACGCAATGTCGAAATCGGGAAGGCCATAGACCTCCCCATCGTCGGTGATCATGATGAACCGATCGAACTGGGCAAGGAAGGTGCGGTCGTGGCTCAC
>JBDKEO010000027.1:0-2749 GCA_039795205.1 Actinomycetota bacterium | reverse complement strand
CCGACCTCGATGATCGCTCGAGGACAGATCTCGCCTCCGTGCTCGTCGACGTTCTGGGCAGGTGTGATCGCTTGTTCGAAGACGCGATGCCGTACATGATGTGGATCAGTCAGGCACCCCGCTCGCGCCCCGAAGCGTGGATGCACATAGAGATCGTCTCTCCATGGCGCTCGACCGGCGTGCAGCGCTACATCGCGGCTGCCGAAGTGGCGACAGACGAATACTTCAACCCCGTCGATCCGAGCGACTTCGCCGCGCGTCTCAACGCACTCCGCACATGATCACGGCCGTTGCCCCGGGACGGGTGAATTTGATTGGCGACCACACCGACTACACGGGTGGACTCGTGCTTCCCTTTGCCATCGATCTCGCCACCGTCATCGAGGGTGTACGCGGGGGCAGCACCATCAACCTTCGTTCACGAGAACTGGACGGTTCGGTCAATGTCTCACTCCTCGCTCGCCACGACGAGAACATCACGCCACCGTGGGGTCGTTACGTGTCAGCCGTTGCCTCGCTCATCCAGCCGAGTGAGGGTTTCGTGGGCTCAATTCGCAGCGACATTCCTCTTGGCGGTGGCTTGTCCTCGAGTGCAGCACTTGAAGTGGCCGTTGCCCTCGCTCTTGGAGCGGATCTCGATCCGTTGCGGCTCGCCGAGTTGTGCCGGAACGCAGAACACCTTGCGACGGGTGTGCCGACGGGAATCATGGACCAGCTGTGCATCGCGTCGGCGCGAGAGGGTCATGCGACGCTCATCGATTGCCACACCAAGTCGATCACCCATGTGCCAATTTCTGACGAAGTAGACGTGGTGGTTCGTTTCGTTGCACAACGAACCCTCGAAGGCTCCGAGTACTCCGAGCGTGTGGCCGAGTGCACGCGCGCCGAGAGCGAGATTGGACCGCTGAGACAGGCGACCGAGGACGACGTGGCACGCCTGTCCGACGAGATAGTTCGCAGTCGGGCCCGGCATGTGGTGACGGAGAACGCTCGTGTCACGTCGTTCGCTGCGGCACTGCAACGCGGCGACTGGACGAGCGCAGGTGCTTCGATGACATCCAGCCACCGCAGTCTCACTGATGACTATGGCGTGTCGACTCCCCAGATGGACGAGGCCGTGCAAGAAACTCTTGCGATCCCTGGCGTGTTTGGTTCGCGAATGACAGGGGGCGGTTTCGGCGGCTGCATCGTCACCTTGTGCCGGCCCGACGCCGACGTACCCGGGTGGCGTGTCAAACCTTCTGCCGGCGCGCGGGTGTCGCACGACGCGACGAAATGACGTACGCAAACTCATAACGACCAGGCGCGACGAGATACTGCGCCAACGTGTCGGGGCCGCAACTGGCCGTTCCTAGACCCCGATGTGCGATGTCGACGTGCACGGTGAGCACCTCGCGCCTCGGGAGCAACCCCTGCTCCGCGGCCTCGTAGAGATCTTCGGGGGTGTGGAACAGCGCCGACATGTGGAGCGGCTGGCCAACGGCGGTTACCCGAATTGCTTCGTCAGTCGAAGTATCGGCTCCGGCATGGAACTCCATCCACCGACAATTCGTCCGCAACCCGTGCTCTTGGGGAACGAGATACGGAAGCTCATCTGGGTTTGCTTCCCAAATCGAGGTGATAGTTGCACTTCTACGATCCGGATAGCACTCGTGAGGTCCATCCCCGAACCATCGCAATCGTTCGAATCCGACCGGCAGGTCGAATCGAACGCCGACCCGTGGCAAATCTGCCAACGCTTTCGGCACGGTTACCACGTGTCGGTGCAGCACGGAGCCGTCGTCACGATGCTCGACGACGTGGCGGTGCTTCACGAGATCTTCGGGGTGGTGTGAATCGATCCTCTGCGCCAACCAACGCTGCAGGGACTTACCGAACATCGGCCAGAGATGCGGAGCCAACTTCATGCCGTCGTTGTCGGTGGGGGCGCGCCACAGCGTGAGACACGGAGAAATCTCACCGGCGCTCGAGGTTCCGTTGGTGGCGATTGCAGGCACTGGTCGCCTTGACCGAGACGGTGTGAGCGCGAGGCAATCCCAAGCCACGACGTGACCCTTGTCGCACCACGCCGTTGCGTTTCGCATTCGCCAGCGCACGATGAGATACACCTCGCCCTTGTTCGGCACCGGACACGGAAGTGGTACGACTCGTTGTCGTCCGGCAGCCACGTTCATCTTCAGCGCGCCCGATGTGGTGGGCACACCCTCCACGGTCATCGTCCACTCACCTGCCAAATCACTGAGATCCGTGAAGTGTCGTCGATTGTTCACCACCAAACGCCGCCGATCACCCGCTCCCTTCACCGCCACTGCCACGGGTCGGTGCACCCAGGCAAGTTCGCGCATCGCCGGATGAGGTGTGAGATCCGCATGCATCAAGCCGTCGGCGACGAAATTGGCATCGTTCGGCATATCACCGAACTGACCTCCGTAGGCCAGACGTGTCCGCCCATCGGGCAGGCGCTGGCGAAGCGCGTGATCCTTCCATTCCCACACGAATCCGCCCTGCAGGCCCGGCACCGTCTCGAATGCCTTCACATAGTCGGCCAATGAACCATTCGAGTTGCCCATGGCGTGACTGAATTCGCACATGATCAGCGGTCGATCGCCTTTGCCCGACTTGCCGTAAGCCACGACCGCATCGATCGGCGAGTACATCGGGCACACCACGTCCGTTGCTTGTCGTCCGCCATCGACCCAGTTGGTGTGAAAGATGGCCGGCTCGTAGTGCAACGGTCGCGAAGGATCAT
>JBDKEO010000129.1:0-5886 GCA_039795205.1 Actinomycetota bacterium | reverse complement strand
TGGGACGATTCGCGGGTCGATTTGGAAGTGCATCGGTTCTCCGAGGTCTGCGCCAAGGAGGAACGGGCGGCTCACATGAGCGAAGCGGAGTATCTTGCCTCTCGATGAACTCGCCGCGCGATCCGATCGAGTTCGCTGACGGCCCGATAGCCCCCCGTCTGGATGTCGCGGCTCTCGACGCAGACATAGTGGGCGAATTGGTGGCGGGCTGCCCAACTTCGACGTTGGCAGATGATCTCGTTACTCATTCCCGCGACTGGTGGCCACTGGCCATGCATTGGGCGCTCAACGGCGAAACCTGGTCGATTCCCGGCGCGGTGTGCACGCCGACCACCACCGAGCAAGTGGTGCATGTCGTACGCGTGTGCGCCCGACATCGGGTTCCGATCACACCCATGGCCGGTCGATCGTCGGTAACAGGAGCCGCAACACCTGCGCGAGGTGGCATTGCGCTCGACATGACGGGAATGAACGAGATCCTGGATGTCGACGAGACGTCAGGAATCGTGAGTGTCGAGCCCGGCATGTTCGGTCCTGCTCTCGAAAACGATTTACAGACGAACCATCACCTCACCGTCGGACACTTCCCGCAGTCCTTCGACATCTCCACGGTCGGAGGGTGGGTCGCATCACGAGGTGCTGGTCAGTTCTCCACGCGATACGGCAAGATCGAAGACATCGTCGTCGGCCTCGAGGTGGTCCTCGCTGACTCGCGAGTAGTTCGACTCGGACCGCACGCCGCCGCCGCACAGGGTCCTGAGCTGCTCCAGTTGTTCATCGGGTCGGAGGGAACTCTCGGGGTGATCACCAAGGTGTGGCTGCGGGCACACCCTCTCCCCGAACACCGCCGTCTTGCCGCGTACTCATTTGATTCCCTTGAACTCGGCATGGCCGCTGTTCGCGACTCGGTACGCCATGGCGCGACACCCGCGGTGCTCCGCCTGTACGACGACATCGAATCTGCGCGCAGCCATGCCGCGACCGACTCCCGCTGCACGTTGCTCGTACTCGACGAAGGAGCGAATGAGATCGTCGAGGCAACGATGCGTGTAGTCGAGCGCCATGCCACGCAACACGGTGGGCGTGTCGAGTCATCGACTCTCGTCGAGCGTTGGCTCGAGCACCGCAACGACGTGAGCGCACTTGCCGTGCTCACCCAGAAGGGATTCGTCATCGACACGATGGAAGTGACGTCCCCTTGGTCGCGAACCTTGTCGATCGTCGAGTCGGTGAAGCGCGCGGCGCTCGGTGTAGCGGGTGTGCGTAACGCTTCGGTGCACTTGTCGCACAGCTATCTGGACGGCGCTTGCCTGTACTTCACTTTTGCCGTCAAGAGCGATGACTCGAATGCCACTTATGTGGCTTTGTGGGACGCCGTGCAGCATGCTGCGATCGAGTCGGGCTCCACGTTGTCGCACCACCACGGCATTGGTATGAGCCGAGCACGCTTCATGCCTACTGCGCTGGGTGAGTCGTTGTCGGTGTTGCGCGACGTGAAGCGCACACTCGATCCGCACGGGATCTTCAACCCAGGCAAACTCGCCCTCGACGAGGACTACTGGCCGTGAGCGTCCTCGTTCTCGACATCGGAACGACCGGAGTGCGCGCCGCAGTCGTCACGGAGAGCGGCAGGGTCACAGGACTGCATTACGAGAAGTTCCCACCCACGTCACCTGCTCCAGGGCTCGTCGAATTCGATGCCGAGTTGCTCGGCGGACTCTGCCTTCGACTCGCCAATCTCGCCCTCCAAGACGCAGGGCCAGTGGCCTGTGTGGGAATCACCAATCAACGTGCAAGCACCATCGCTTGGGATGCACGCACGGGCAAGCCCGTCGCCCCGGCACTCGGATGGCAGGACCTCCGCACGGTGGGTCACTGCATCGATGCGCGCGTGAAACACGGGATCGCCGTTGCGCCCAACCAGACGGCATCCAAGGCGCAATGGCTGATCCAGCAAGTCGACCCAGACTCACGTCCACACGTCCGATTTTCCACCGTCGAGTCATGGGTTGCTCGCGTGTTGTCCGGAGATTCGCTTCATGTCACCGATCACACGAACGCAGCAGTAACGGGTCTGTACGACCCGCATACCAACGACTGGTCCACTAGGTGGTGCGAAGTGTTCGAAATCGATCCTGCCGCAATGCCGACCATCGTCCCCTCGATTGGTGAGGTTGGTACCGCGTCACGACTCCCCGGTTCACCCGTGATCGCCGGGCTCATCGGCGATCAACAAGCGTCCCTCATGGGTCAGGGCTGCACTCGACCCGGCGATGCCAAGATCACCTTCGGCACCGGCGGGATGCTCGATCAATTTCGCGGCGCATTCACTCCGACACAGACCTCTCGAGCTGCACACGGAACGTTCCCCATCGTCGCTTACTCCACCGCGTCTTCCATCGAATGGGGTGCGGAAGCGATCATGTTGTCGGCGGGGACGAACGTCGAGTGGTTGTGCGACGACCTTGGTCTCGTCGATGATCCCGCCGACACAGATCGAATCGCTGCTGCGGCCGGCAACTCAGGCGGCGCGGTATACGTTCCCGCCCTTCTCGGACTCGGCACACCGCATTGGGACTACGGTGCGCGCGGCACATTGCTCGGCCTTACCCGTGGAACGTCGCGAGAGCACATCGTTCACGCAGTGCTCGAAGGAATCGCCCAACGTGGGGCCGACCTCCTCGAGGCAACGGAGGCCGACTCGGGCTTGACGATCGAGCGCATGCGGATGGACGGAGGCATGAGCCGTAATGAGACCTTTGTGCAGTTGTTCGCCAATGCCATCAACCGGCCCGTCGACGTCAGTCCCGTGACTGAGGCGACGACACTCGGAGCCGCGTTCGCCGCTGGAGTAGGCGCCGGAGTTTGGTCGACATTGGACGAAGCCACGACCACCGTCGCGCCCTTGCGGACGGTCACCCCCTCACAGCCCCTCGATCGCACTGCCTGGACCGAGGCGCTGAGCCGCGCCAAGGCATGGATCCCAGCACTCTCGGCACTCGATTTCTAGATTCGGGTAGCCCGAATCGGCAAGAATGGATCGTCCCGTGAAAGGAAACCCATAGTGCCCTCCCTATCCACGCGCCCAAGCGGCAAAAGCAGTGCGGTACCCACCGCCGACAAGCCGCTGTTGATCGCCGCCCAATCCGCCGAATTGGCGGTGCACGACCTGTACCTCAATGCGATCGCCAAGGCTGGTTTCTCGGGCGACGAGCTCGCGACGATGCAACTGTTCGCCGAGCACCATCTCGCCTACGTTCAGGCCATCGCCGGACTGCTCGGTTCGGATGCGCCATTCGAGCGAGACAATGCCATCTACCAACAGTTCCTCGGCGCCACCTCGAGCAAGGCGACTGCGGTACGCACGTTGCAGACTCTCGAGAACACGCTCGCCGCGACTCACACCGACATCCTTTCGCGGCTCGAGGGAACGAATGGTGCCGAACTCGTGGCGTCGATCATCACCGTCGAAGCACGACATGCCGCAGTCTTCGGCACTCTCCCCACGCTCTCGTTGTCGAGTGCACTCGACAATCCTGCGGTGTCGTTGTTGCCGCCAGCTGCTGCGTCCACGACCAATACGACCGAAACCACGACTGAAACGACGGTGGCACCGTGAACGAACTGAACCTTTCCCGTCGACAGTTGTTGCGTTTGAGCGGTGCGTCGATCGCCGGATCGCTCTTCCTTGCATCCTGCGGCAAGCAATCAAACGTCGAAGAGTCCTCGAACATCGCAAGTGCGGGCACCGTGCCGCCGACGACCGCACTACCCGAGGCTGAAGTTAACGACATCGTGTTGCTGCGTACGGCCGCTTCGCTCGAGTACAACGCGATCGACACCTACGAGTTGGCACTCGATGCGGGCCTCCTCACCGGTGACTACGCCAAGTATGCGGATGCCGTCAAGCGTTTCCGCGACGACCACCGTGAGCACGCCGATGCAGTTAACGGTCTGATCGTGGCGCTCGGCGGCAAGGCCCACACCTGCGCAAACACCCGCATCAAGAGCACGTATCTCGACCCAGCGGTTGCCCTCATCACCGAAGACGGCAATCCCGACGCCGCGGTAGACACCATCGCCCTGGCGCATGCGCTCGAGAACATCGCCGCACAGACCTACCAGGGTGTGGTCGGTTCGCTCTCGTCGCCGAAGTTGCGTGCAGACGCCATGCGCATCGGCCAAGACGAAGCCCGACATGCCGTCGTGCTCGCCCAGGTGCTGAACCCTGGCCATTCATCGGTTCCGCAAACCGTCGATGCGACGACAGGGCGTAACAACATCGCCTCGGTGCCCACTGCATTCGGGTCGCTGGCCAACGTGCAGCTCACCATCGGCAAGCCGAGCGAGGATGGCGTGAAGACCAACCTCATCCTCAGTACGCCGAGCCTCAACTCGTTCGTTTACGACTACGTCTCCTGCTGATCGACGTTTCGTGTCGAACGACACGGGACATCCGCCTCACGGCTCGGTACATAGACCTAGTTCGTGGCGTGCACGACCACCTTTAGACTCGTTTCAGACGGTGAGTCAGTCGGATGACCGCGGGTTCGCCTCACGGCGAATCTGAGGAAAGTCGGGGCTTCACAGGACAGAGTGCCGGCGAGAGCCGGGTCGGGGTGACCTGACGAAAGAAGCAACAGAGAACAGACCGCCGATGGATCTCTCGCAAGGGAGATCACAGGCAAGGGTGAAACGGTGCGGTAAGAGCGCACCACCGCGTCGGGCAACCGACGTGGCTCGGCTTCCCCGCTCGAAGCAAGACCAAGCAGAGGGCATGGGCGGTCCGTCCGTTCGGCAACGAACAACCCTCGGGTAGGTTGCATAGAGGGATGGTCATCGGCGAGGAAGGGAAACCAGCCTCGCTACAGAACCCCGCTTACAGACCGACTCACCGTCACCTCACTTGACGCGCGACGGCCAAGCGCCGCAGGAACCACAGCAAGAGCCCCGCGCCAACCACCTCAAGCAAGAGGTTCACCGCCAGCGGACGATCGAACGTGGGCAGACGAGCCACATCGACATCCCAGCCACCAAGTGGCCACCAGAAGAGCCGCGTCTCGGCGAAGACGAAGTCGGCAACCAGGTGCATGAACAATCCGAACGCGAGGGCGAGAGCCTTCTTGCGCACCGGCCGTCGGCCAATCGTCAACAGCATCACGAGAGTGAGATACGCCACCACACTGACGATGCTGTGTAGCGGCGCCACAGCACCCGGAACGAGCCCGATCACGTCCGGCAGGATCGCGCCAATTGCCACCCAGAGAAACGGGAAGTACGCATCGCGAAACACGAACCACACCATGGCGAGCGCGGCACCAATGAACCACAAGATCATTGGCTACAACACCAACATGCAGCCACAGTGTGGGCACTCGGGAATCTCGTCATCCAGTAGGCGGCGGAGTTGGTCGCGCTCTGCTTGGGACAGATCCAAATGACAACCACCGCATGCCGCACCCATCAGTTCCGCGATCGCCACCCGTGAAGACTGCTTACGCCGCGCCTCGTACCGCGCGAGCAACGGGGCAGGTGCATCGGCAGCCTTGGTGGCCCGACGCGATGCCAGTTGATTGATCTCCGTCTGAATCACTTCTTGTGCCACACGCAAGTCATTCACTGCCAACTCGAGAGCGCTCCGACTTGATGCCAGCTCCGCTGCCTTGCGTTCGCGCTCCGCGTTCGCCTGCTCGGCCGTCTCGAGCGCAGCCAAACCAAGGTCGTCGCACTGTCCACGCTCCCCGTTCAAGGTGGCGATCTCGTGCTGCAAGGCTTCGGCCTCACGAGGGGCGATCACGGTCTTCAATTGCGACTCCAACCGACGGATCTTGGCGTCGATGTCAGCCGCCTCACGCTCACTCGAAGCCAACATGTCCGCCGCCTCGC
>JBDKEO010000094.1:0-3534 GCA_039795205.1 Actinomycetota bacterium | reverse complement strand
CAGCAACGCGCGACATGCATAGTCGCCTCTGGTCGAAACACGCACGCTTGTAGTGTAGAACCGTGCCTGAGCCACGAATCCCGAATTACTCGGGAGCGTGTACATCGAACATCATTCCTGCCTTGTTGGGGCCGTCGTCGCTCGAGGCAATGCCCGACTGGATGCCGAGCATCGTGCGTGGAGCGCGTCAGGTGGTGGTGCTCGTGCTCGATGGCCTCGGTTGGCACCAACTGAACGAACGCCGCGAGATTGCGCCAGTCCTGAGCAGCGGAGAAGGTTCGAGCATCACCACGGTGGCGCCGACGACCACGGTAACCGCATTGACTTCGATCACGACCGGGCTCTCCCCGGGCGAACACGGACTGATGGGCTACCGCATGGACATGGGTCGCCGCGTCGTTCAGATGTTGCGATGGGCAGACGAGCGCGGCGACGTGCGATCCACGTTCGAACCGGCTGTGGTGCAACCCACGCCGCCGTTTCTCGGCTCGTCGGTGCCCATCTTGAGCAAGGCCGAGTTGGAAGGCACGGCCTTCACCGAGGCGCACCTGCGGGGTGGCAAACCAATGGGCTGGCGCGTGCCGTCGAGTCTTCCCGTGCAGATCGGCGATTTGCTCGGTGACGGCGCCCGATTCGTCTACGCCTATTACGACGGAATCGACAAGGTCGCCCACGAGCGTGGTTTCGGTGCGTACTACGACGCCGAACTCATGCATGTCGATTCACTCGTCGGTCGGATCATCGATCGACTGGTGCCGGGCTCCGCGCTCGTGATCACGGCAGATCACGGTCAAGTGCACGTCGGCGACAACACGATTCGATTGGACGATCGTCTGATGCGCCAGGTCGACTATCTCTCGGGTGAAGGACGTTTTCGATGGTTGCATACTCGTCACGGCGGTGAATCCGAAGTGCAACGGATTGCACAAGATCTGTACGGCGATCGGGCCTGGGTGTTGACGCGCGATGAGATGATCGATACCGGCTGGTTTGGTCCACGTGTCACGGACACTGCTCGGAAACGGCTCGGCGGAGTGGCGCTCGTACCGTTTACCGACGTGAGTTTCGACGATCCGGCCGACCACGGTTCATTTACCTTGGTCTGCCGACACGGATCGATGACCAGTGCGGAAATTGATGTCCCGCTCTTGGCATGGCGCGCAAACTGATGCGAGACTGACGACGTGCAAGATCCTCGCCCCGGCTCCGAACAGACAAATGGCACCGAAGCCGTCGAATCTGCTCAGCCGTTGGGCGCAGGAGAAGTGCTCGGTGCGCATGTGCAAGGTGACGAAACGGTCACCGAACCAGCCAAGGTGATGCGGATCGGTTCGATGATCAAGCAGTTGCTCGACGAAGTGCACTCCAGCAATCTGGATTCGCCGAGTCGTGAACGACTTGCGGAGATCTACGAGCGGAGCATCGCCGAGTTGGTTACCGCTTTGTCGCCCGACCTCTCCGCAGAGTTGCGGTCGCTGGCTCTGCCCTTCCGCGAGGGTGCGGTGCCGACCGATGGTGAGTTGCGGGTGGCCAAAGCCCAACTCGTCGGCTGGCTCGAGGGATTGTTCCACGGCATTCAAGCCACCTTGTTCGCGCAGCAACTCGCTGCTCGACAGCAGTTGGAGCAGATGCGTCAGTTGCCGGGTGCGGTCGAACCTGTGCAGTCCGACCGCCCGGGTACCTACCTCTAGCGTTTCTCGGAATCGCGAGCTCGTGCACTTTGCGCGTCCCCGTGTGACAGCCGACTGGTACTCTCGGTCGCCTTACCGCTCGTCGTTGCCGCAACGTTCTTGAAAGGAGTTGGTGTGGGCGATTCCTTTACCCATCTGCACGTTCACACCGAATACTCCATGCTCGATGGGGCGTCGAGGTTGAACGAGTTGGTCGCCCGAGCTGCTGCCGATGGTCAACCCGCGCTCGGCATCACCGATCACGGGAACATGTACGGAGTGCTCGACTTCTACCGCGAGTGCATCGCGGCAGGCATCAAGCCGATCATCGGTACCGAGGCGTACATGGCCCATGAACACCGCTCCGAGCGGCCTTCGCGGCGGGGGCGTGTGGACGACACGGGGGGCGAGACGGAGGGTGGTGGCAAGCTCTACTACCACCTCACCTTGCTCGCGGAGAACGAGGTCGGTTACCGCAATTTGATTCAACTCTCGAGCCTCGCATTTCTCGAGGGGTACTACTACCAGCCGCGCATGGACTGGGAGTTGTTGGAGCGCTACTCGAAGGGCGTCATTGCCACGAGTGGATGTCTCGGCGGACACGTCCTGCAACGGTTGATGAAGGGAGATGTCGACGGCGCGACTGCTGCGGCATCACGAATGCAAGACATCTTCGGGAAGGACAACTTCTTCATCGAGATGCAGGATCACGGTCTTGCCGACCAGCGTCGGACGAACCCGATGTTGGTCGATCTGGCCAAGGCGATCGGGGCACCGCTGCTTGCCACCAACGACACCCACTACACGCATCGGGAAGATCATGAGTCGCACGACGCGTTGCTGTGCGTGCAGACGGGCAGCACGATCGGTGATCACAATCGGTTCAAGTTCGAGGGCACCGAGCACTACTTGAAGTCGGCTCAGGAGATGCGGTGGTTGTTCCGCGACTTCCCGGAAGCGTGCAACAACTCGTTGTGGATCGCCGAACGTGCCGACCTGAAGATCGAATTCGGCAACTCGGTGTTGCCGCACTTTCCGATTCCCAAAGGATTCGCCAACGACTCGGAGTATCTCAAGCACTTGACGATGGAGGGCGCGAAGGCGCGCTGGGGTTCCTCGTTGCCAGCGACGACCGTCGATCGCCTTGCCTATGAACTCAAGGTGATCGCCGACATGGGATTCAGTTCGTATTTCCTGATCGTGTGGGACTTGATCCGTTACGCCCGCGAACATGGCATTCGCGTCGGTCCTGGACGTGGTTCGGCGGCGGGATGTGCAGTGGCCTACTGCCTACGCATCACCGACCTCGACCCCATTCGCTACGACCTGATCTTCGAGCGTTTCCTCAATCCGAGCCGTATCTCCATGCCCGACATCGACATGGACTTCGACTCGCGGTATCGCGACCAGATGATTCGCTATGCCTCCGATCGGTACGGACGCGATCGGGTGGCGCAAATCATCACGTTCGGCACGATCAAGGCGCGTAACGCAGTTCGCGATGCGGCACGTGTGCTTGGTTATCCGTACGCGGTGGGGGACAAGATCGCCAAGTTGATGCCACCACTGGTCATGGGTCGCGACACACCGCTGCGCTACTGCTTCGAACTCGACGAGCAACACAAGGCGGGCTATGCGGCTGCAGCCGATCTGCGTGCTCTCTGCGACGAGGATTCAGACGTGAAGCGGATCGTCGACGTGGCGCGGGGACTCGAGGGACTCAAGCGTTCTGTCGGAATCCACGCTGCGGCGGTGGTGATCACCAAGGAACCACTCACGGAGTACCTGCCCATTCAGCGCAAACCAGAGCAAGGACAGGACCCTGACCAGGCGCCGGTCGTGACCCAGTTCGAAATGCACGGTG
>JBDKEO010000090.1:0-4637 GCA_039795205.1 Actinomycetota bacterium | reverse complement strand
GGACGCGATTCTTCTCGACTCGCAGAATCCCGGTTCGGGCGTCGCGTTCGATTGGTCTCTTGCGGACGAGCTTCCGAGAGGTACGCGTGTGGTGCTCTCCGGAGGATTGACGCCTGAGAACGTCGAGTCGGCAATCATGACGGTCCGGCCCTGGGGAGTCGACGTGAGCACGGGTGTCGAAGAGAGTCCAGGTCGAAAGGATGCGGTGAAAGTTCGCCGGTTCATCGCCGCGGCACGGCGTGCTGGAGGCGCAGACTTCGACGACCTCGTCTGAGATTGACACGGTCTCTGGAGATACAGTCAGCGCATGCTTCGGGACCCCTCGACAGACGGTCGGTTCGGCGAATTCGGCGGGCGTTTCGTGCCCGAGACCCTCGTTCCTGCGTGTCTCGATTTGGAGGCCGCGTTCCACGATGCGTGGAACGACACGATTTTTCGTTCCGAGTTGAACGACCTCTTTGCGCACTACGCAGGACGCCCTTCGATCATCACCGAATGCCACAACCTGGGATCGCAACTCGGCATTCGTCTGATCCTCAAGCGTGAGGACCTCAACCACACTGGCTCGCACAAGATCAACAACGTGCTCGGTCAGGCGCTGCTGGCCAAGCGCATGGGCAAGAAGCGCATCGTGGCCGAAACCGGTGCCGGCCAGCACGGTGTCGCCTCTGCCACTGCAGCCGCGCTACTTGGTCTCGAGTGCAAGGTGTACATGGGTGAGAAGGACATCGAGCGGCAGGCACTGAACGTTTTTCGAATGAGACTCCTCGGCGCCGAAGTCGTGCCAGCCACGTCGGGAAGCAAGACCTTGAAGGACGCCGTCAATGAGGCGATGCGCGATTGGGTGGCGTCGGTCGAGAGCACCTATTACGCGATCGGAAGCGTCATGGGCCCGCACCCGTATCCGTACATGGTGCGGATGTTCCAGAGCGTGATCGGTGAAGAAGCCCGTGAGCAATGTCGTGAGTTGCTTGCTGGCGCTGATCCAGACTTCGTAGTGGCGTGCGTCGGTGGAGGGTCGAATGCCATCGGCATATTCTCCGGATTCGTCGACACGACCTCACGCCTGATCGGAGTGGAACCGAGCGGCGGCGCTGCGGTGGGACATGGTGTTCCTGGGGTCGTTCACGGAATGCGCAGTTACCTGATGCAGGACGAATACGGCCAGGTTCAGGAAGCTCACTCCATCAGTGCAGGGCTTGATTACCCGGGCGTCGGTCCCGAGCACTCTTACCTCGCCTCTATCGGTCGCGCGGAGTACCCGAGCGTTTCGGATGAAGAAGTGGTCTCCGCCTTTTCGCTGATGGCCCGCGCCGAGGGCATCATTCCCGCTCTCGAATGTGCCCATGCATTGGCCTGGATCGTGCGCTCGGCACCCGAACACCAAGGCCGCACGTTTCTCATGAACTTGTCGGGCCGTGGCGACAAAGACGTCGCGCAGATGATGGAGATCCTGTCGTGATCTCTCAGCCGCGTTGATGGTCGGTCGTCTCGAAAGCCATCTGCGGGCGCGCCGTGACGCCGGAAAGAAGTTGCTCGTTCCGTACATCACGGGCGGGCTCCCTGGATGGCAGGAAGCAATCAGAGCAGCGGTAGCCAGCGGTGCCGACGCCGTGGAGATCGGTTTGCCGTTTTCCGATCCAGTCATGGATGGTCCGATCATCCAGGCCGCGTCGGAGTCGGCCTTGCGCGCCGGTGCCACGCCGATGGGGATCCTCGACGATGTTCGTCGTTTGGACGTGGATGTGCCGTTGATCGTGATGTGTTACTTCAATACGTTGCACGCAATGGGGCTGGAGCGGTTTGCCGGTGCGCTCGCTGCATCAGGTGTTTCTGCCGCCATCGTGCCCGATCTCCCGCTTGAGGAAGTGGGCGAGTGGGCGAATCATGCAGATGCCCACGGCATCGAGACGGTGCTGCTTGCTGCGCCGACTGCTCCGGACGAGCGGTTGCCGCTCATCGTGAAACGGAGTCGCGGTTTCGTCTACGCAGTCGGTCTATTGGGTGTGACGGGCGAGCGTGCCGAGTTGTCGGCAACTGCGACGAGCATTGCCGAGCGGTTGAAGCGTGTGACCGACCTTCCCGTGTTGGTGGGTGTGGGTGTGAGTAACGCGGAGCAGGCGCGGGAGGCGGTTCGCGTGGCCGACGGTGTGATCCAGGGCGCGTCAGTCGTGCGACGGCTCATGGAATCCGGGCCCGATGAGGTCGGACGGTATGTCGAAGAAGTGCGCAAGGCGATCGACGATCCGGCCAAGTCGTCGCTGCGATAACTTCTGTCGATGCTCAAAACCGGATCGATTGCGCCCACTTTTACCCTCGTGGATCAACACGGCAAGAAGGTTTCGCTCGAGAGTTATTCGAAGCGGAAGGTGCTCGTCTTCTTCTATCCCAAAGCTGACACTCCTGGCTGCACGCAACAGACCTGCTTGCTGCGTGACTTGGCCGACGACATCGGTCGGACTGCGATCATCGGTATCAGCCCCGATTCTCCTGCCAAGCAGTTGAAGTTCGCCACGAAGTTCGACGTCCCGTTTCCTCTACTGGCAGATGAGGATCATCGGGTAGCCAAGGCCTACAAGGTGTGGAAGAAGAAGTCGATGTACGGCCGCGAGTACATGGGAATCGAGCGGTCTGCTTTCCTCATCGACAAGGGAGGTGAGATCCTGCACGCGTGGTACAAGATCTCGCCGAAGGACACCGCAGCCAAACTGCTCGAAGCGTTGGGCGAGAAATGACCAAGCCCGAAGACCTGATTCCGCATCGCGCACCATTCTTGTTCGTCGACGAGATCATCAGTCTCGAGCCGGGGAAGAGGGCCGTGGCGAAATGGAACCTGCGTGGCGACGAATGGTTCTTTGGTGGTCACTTTCCTGGTCGACCTACGTTGCCGGGTGTCCTGATGTGCGAGGCGATCGCACAGACGGGAGCACTGGCCATCGTGAGCGACGAGCGGTTCACGGGAAAGCTCCCCTTGTTCGGGGGGCTCGATGAGGCAAGGTTCCGACGACAGGTCGTACCCGGAGACACGCTCGAGATGACCACCGAGTTGGTGCGTCTCTCGGGCCGGGCAGGCAAGGGTCATGGTGTAGCAACGGTCAACGGTGAAGTTGCCTGCGAATGTGACCTGTTGTTCGTCGTGGTCGATCAATAGACGACCATTCGCCCATTTAGCAAGGCGTGATGATCACGCTTCCGTTGTGGCCACCAAAACCGAAATTGTTGGAGATGGTCGGACCCGGCTCCCATGCTCGCGGCTCGTTCATCACGAGATCGATCGACATGTCCGGGTCGAGCGTGGTGGTACCGCGGGTCGGTGGTATCAACTTCTTCTCGAACGAAAGCAACACTGAGGCGGCTTCGAGCGCACCTGCTGCACCGAGTGGGTGACCCGTCACACCCTTGATCGAGACGACAGGTGGTCGGTGTTCGCCGAAAACTGTGGCGATCGCCTGCGACTCTGCAGCGTCGTTGAGCGGGGTGCTGGTGCCGTGCGCATTGATCTGTTTGATGTCGGTTGGCGCCAATCCCGCGTCGTCGATGGCGAGGCGCATACACCGTGCGGCACCGACTCCTCCGGGTGATGGCGCGGTGATGTGGTGAGCGTCTGCGTTGCTGGCGGCTCCCAACACCTCGGCAATGATCGTCGCACCGCGTTCGACCGCCAGATCCATTCGCTCCAGAACGAATACGGCGGCTCCTTCTCCCATCACGAATCCATCGCGATCCTTGTCGAAGGGCATGCTGCGGAGCGTCGTGGAGATTGCCGTCATGTTGGCGAAACCAGCGATCGCGGTGATGGTGCCGGCAGATTCCGAGCCTCCCGTGATGACGGCGTCGCTCATTCCCCACGCCACCTGGCGGGCGGCATTGCCGATGGCGTGTGTCGCAGCAGCGCAGGCGGTGCAGATGGTTTCTGCAGGCCCTTGGAAGCCGTAGCGCATCGAGATGGACGCCCCGGCAGCATTCGCCATCATCATCGGAACGAGGAACGGGGAAACGCGTCGTTCTCCCTTCTCCACTCGCACGATGACCTGCTCTTCGAGGGTGTGCAGACCACCGATGCCCGTGCCGAAGATCGAACCGATTCGTGAGCGGTCGTAGGGGAGATCGCCGGACTGTTTCAGTGCCTCGCTCGCTGCGGCGAGGGCGTACTGCTCTACGCGGTCAGCGCGACGCGCATCCTTCGGCGAGTCGAACCATGGCGATGGATCCCAATCGGTGATTTCAGTGCACTTGGTGCCAGTCAGCGCCGGACCCAGTAAACCTTGCCAGAAGGCTTCCTTGCCGATACCGCAGGGCGCAACGACTCCGTAACCGGTGATCGCGACTCGATGGCCGGATCCACGCATGTGCGGATCAGCCAGCCTTGGCGCTGACGAGCGCGAAGGCCTTTCCCACGGTGTCCACGCCCTCGAGCTCGGACTCAGGAACTTCGATGCCGAACTCTTCCTCGAGCGCCATCACCAACTCGACCAGGTCGAGGCTGTCTGCATCGAGATCCTCGTTGAACTTGGCCTCAGGGGTGACCTTGGCCGCATCCACGGACAAGACATCCACTGCACACTTCACGAAACGATCGAACAACTGCTGATCCATGATTCCTCCTGCGGTCGAGCCCCAACCTTAGTTGGCGGGGT
>JBDKEO010000068.1:0-4977 GCA_039795205.1 Actinomycetota bacterium | reverse complement strand
CGGTTAGCGTGAGTAGCCGTATGGGGCTTGCGTTCTATCCAGGCAGCTTCGATCCCTTTCACCTCGGTCATCTCGACGTGGTCGAGCAGGGTCTCGAGATCTTCGGCGAGCTCGTGATCGGTGTGATGCACAACCCCGACAAGCCCTCGGCGTGGATGAGCCCTGAGGAGCGAGCCGACCTCATTCGCCAGTCCGTCGCCCACCTTGGCAAGGGCGTGTGTGTGGAGATGTTCTCGGGTCTGGCTGTCCAGGCTGCGGCCAAGATCAAGGCTGCGGTCATCGTGAAGAGCGCCCGTACTGGCGCCGACTTCGATGTCGAGCAACAGATGGCCCACATGAACGAAGCTTCCACGGGCATCCGTACGGTGCTCGTGTTCTCCAAGCCGGAGCATTCGTTCATCAGCAGTCGCTACATCAGGCAGTACGTGCATGACAATGGTGAGATGAAGACTCGCTTGGTGCCGGAACCCGTGCACAAGGCACTCGCTGCGAAAACAGGAAAGGGTGGCAAGTGATGAGCAAGGATCAGTACAACGAGGTGGACGAGACTATTCCCGTCGAGTTGGGCGACACCGAGGCCATCCTCGAGCAGGTGATCGACACCATCGCATCGGCGCCGAACGTTCCGCTGTCGAGCACGCCGCGAATCGATCGCGACAACACGGTCGCCCTGTTGCAGGACGCACTGGCGTGCTTGCCGGAGGAAATCCGTCAAGCGCGTTGGATGTTGAAGGAGCGGGCCGACTTCATGGCCAAGACGCAGCGCGAGGCCGACGAGATCATCGAAGCCGCCCGCGTGCAGGCCGAGCGCATGGTGCAGCGCACTGAAGTGGTTCGCGCAGCAGAGGCACGCGCACGTCAGATCATGGACGCAGCAGATGCCGACTCGCGCCGACTGAAGAACGAGACGGAGGACTTTCTCGATCGTCGCTTGGCCAGTTTCGAAATCCTGCTCGATCGTCTGTCGCGCACGGTTGCCCAGGGTCGTGAGCGTCTGAACGTGGTCGGCATCGGCGCACAAGAGCCGGCCGTCGAAGAACTACCCGAACGCGATGTCACGGGTGCCACGTTCTTCAATCAAGACGACACCAACCTCTACTAGAGCGCACTCGCGTCTCGTCATGGCGTCGCCACTCGTCGTCAACATTCTGGAGCTGATTCGGCGTCCGGGCACTTTCAAGGATCTCGATGTCGAGGTCCCCACGAGCGAGTTCGCCTTCGATGATCCGCGTATCGACGACGCGCGTGATGTGCACGCGCAGTTGCATGTGGAGAGTACGAGTGGGGGAATGGTGGTCGACGGTGTCGTCACCGCACAGGCACGTGGCGAGTGCAGTCGGTGCTTGGCAGACATTGGTCTCTCGATCGCCAGTGACGTTGATGAGATCTATCAACGTGTGCCGGAAAACGACGACGTGAATCCCCTGGAGGGTGACCAGCTGGACTTGCGGCCGATGGTCCGCGAGTCGGTGCTGTTGGCCATTCCCGAGGCGCCACTGTGCAGCCCGACATGCAAGGGCTTGTGCCCAGTCTGCGGCAAAGATCTCAACGCGGAGTCCTGTAGTTGTGCCCGCCCGATCGCTGACGACCGCTGGTCGGCGCTCGATCAACTGAAAGGGAAGCTCCCCGAATGAACCGCGCCTGCCCCCGATAGCCTTGCGGCAGGTTTTAGGTCGAACGAGAAGCGAGTAGGCGATGCCAGTTCCCAAGAAAAAGAAGTCGAAGATGAAGGGCCGCAGCCACATGGCCGCCGCTTGGAAGCTGAACGCCCCGTCGGCCAGCACCTGCCCGCGATGCAGCAACGCCAAGTTGCCCCACACCGTGTGTGGCAACTGCGGTTGGTACAAGGGTCGCGTCGCCGTCGACGTCGGCTGATCTCTTCCCGGGCTCGTCAATGTTGCCCGTAGCAGTAGACGCCCTTGGGGGCGACAAGGCTCCCGCTGAAATCCTCGCTGGCGCCAAACAGGCTGCAAGCGAAGGTATTCCCATTCTTCTTGTCGGACCTGAAGGTCTCGCTGATTGCGGTGATCTGCCGTTGCATGTCGCCTCCGAATTCATCGACATGCACGAAGAGCCGGCGAATGCCGTGCGCACGAAGAAGGACTCCACGCTCGTTCGCTCTGCAGAGTTGGTGCGCGACGGTGTAGCAAGCGCGATGATTTCTGCTGGTAACACCGGCGCCACGATGGCATCGGCACTGTTGCGCATGGGTCGCATCAAAGGTGTGAAGCGTCCAGCGATCGCCACGCCAATTCCTGTTCCCGGTTCCACTCCCACGGTGTTGCTCGACGCTGGCGCGAACGCTGAAGTCGAAGCACCGTGGCTCACGCAGTTCGCCTTGATGGGCACGGTGTACGCCAAGGCGCGATTCGGTATCGCCAACCCGCGTGTCGGCTTGCTCTCGATCGGTGAAGAGCCCGGCAAGGGCGACTCATTGCGCAAAGAGGCGTATGAGTTGCTCGGTGCAGCAGCGGGAATCAACTTCATCGGCAACGTCGAAGGCCGCGACATCATGACCGACGATGTCGACGTGGTCGTCACCGACGGCTTCACGGGCAACGTCACCTTGAAGACGCTTGAAGGAACCATGAAGACGGTGGTGAAGGCGCTGTTTGCCGCGATCTCGGAGCCGCAGTACAAGGAGCACGCCGACGCGCTGATGCCCGCGCTCTTCGGCCTGTACGGGCAGTTCGACCCAGACACCTACGGCGGCGCCATCCTCCTCGGAGTGGACGGGGTGTGCATCATCTCGCACGGTTCATCCAGCGCGAGGGCCATGTTGAACGGCATCAAGGTGGCGAAAGAAATGGTGGACTGCAACATGGTTGGATTGATCGCGGAGGCTCTGGCGACGGAATGACCGAATCACTGCACGAACTGGCCGAGCGGATCGGTCATCGGTTCGGCAACGAGGAGCTCTTGCGAACGGCGCTTCGCCACAGGTCCTGGATTGCCGAAAACGATGGCCATGAGTCCAACGAACGGCTCGAATTCCTGGGCGACGCCGTGCTCGGGTGGGTGGTGGCCGATCTCGTGTACCGCCGTCACGACGACATGGCGGAAGGCAAACTCACCGACCTGCGCAAGAGTGTGGTCAACGCAATCGCACTCGGTGGCATGGCCGAGCAACTCGGCGTGGGCGAGCACCTCATGCTCGGCCGTGGTGAAGATGCGGCAGGCGGTAGGCAGAAGACGTCGATCCTCTCCGATGCGTTGGAGGCGATCTTCGGCGCGATCTATCTCGATGCTGGCGCCGAGGTGGCGTATCGCGTGATCTCGTCGTTGTTTCGCGAACAAATGGTGGAGGCACTTGCCGGGCTCGACCGCTTGGATGCAAAGACACGGCTGCAGGAACTCGCATCGCGAGTGGGTGGCGGTCACGTGTCGTATCGCGTCACCGACGAAGGCCCCGATCACGAGAAGACGTTCTTCGCCACCGTGTACGTGGGGGACCGTGAAATGGGGGCGGGAGAAGGTCGATCGAAGAAGGCAGCCGAGCAGATCGCTGCCGAGATCGCGTGTGACGCGCTCGAGGCTGAGCGCCGCTCGCGCTGATCGATGCCTGAACTTCCCGAGGTCGAAACCGTTCGCAAGGGCATCGCGGCACGCGCCGTGGGTCGAAGAATCGAGCGCGTCGAAGTTGGTCGTGAGCGCACGGTGCGTCGTTTCGGTCGCGAGGCACTGATCGACGGGCTCACTGGCACGACGATCACCTCAGCCAATCGCCACGGCAAGTACTTGCTGTGCCCGCTCGACTCGGGTGAGTCGATGATGATCCACCTGCGCATGAGTGGTCGCGTGTTGTTCGCGCCAGCGGGGAGCGAACGTCCGCCGCACACGCACGTGGTTCTGCACCTTGCGCCACTCGGCAACGAGGATCCATGTGAGCTGCGTTTCGTCGACCCCCGTACGTTCGGCGAAGTGCTCGTGTTCGATCCGGTGACAGCCAGCGAGCAGGTGCCAGAGTTGGCGCGACTCGGCCCCGATCCGTTGGTGGACGATTTCACGCCTGATGTGCTGGCAAACCGGTTGCGTGGCAAGCGCGGCAACATGAAAGCCACCCTCCTGGATCAGTCGGTGGTAGCCGGCATCGGCAACATCTACGCGGACGAGATTCTCCACCGCGCCGGATTGCGCTGGTCCCGCGTGCCGGGCTCGTTGCGGCGCGTCACCATCGAGCGACTGCATGCATCGATCGTCGAGGTGCTTGCCGAGGCGGTGGAGGCTGGCGGCAGCACGCTGGATGACACGCAATATGTCGACGCATTCGGTGAAGAAGGTTGGTTCCAAACCCAACACCGCGTCTATGGCCGTGGTGGCGAGCCATGCCTCACCTGCGGTCGCAGTCGAATTTCGCGCACCACGGTGGCGGGACGCACCACGTGCTACTGCCGCGTGTGCCAAACCTGAGGGCTCGAGGGGGTGCCCTCGTCAACTACTCTCGCCGGTTGACGTGTTCCTCAAATCCCTGACCCTCAAAGGCTTCAAGTCCTTCGCCGATACCACGGTGATGGAACTCGAGCCCGGCGTGACCGTGGTGGTGGGGCCCAACGGCTCCGGCAAATCCAACGTGGTGGACGCCATTGCGTGGGTGCTCGGCGCCCAGGCGCCGTCGTCGGTGCGCAGTCAGAAGATGGACGACGTCATTTTCGCCGGCACGGCCAAGCGTCCGGCTCTTGGCAGGGCCGAGGTCATCCTCACCATCGACAACTCGAATGGCCTCTTGCCCATCGAGTTCAGCGAGGTCACCGTCAGCCGCACGCTCTTCCGCAGTGGCGAGAGCGAATACGCGATCAACGGCGCAGAGTGTCGCCTGCTCGACGTGCAGGAGTTGTTGAGTGACGCAGGTGTCGGTCGACAACAGCACGTCATCATCAGTCAGGGACAAATCGATGCGGTGTTGAACGCGCGACCCGAAGATCGTCGCGCGATCATCGAAGAAGCGGCAGGTGTGTTGAAGCACCGCAAGCGTCGCGA
>JBDKEO010000065.1:0-9589 GCA_039795205.1 Actinomycetota bacterium | reverse complement strand
GCTTGCGACGAAACCCACAACACGTCATCGATCGTCCAGCCATTGTTACAACGAACGGATCCAAGGCTCTGAGGACACCCGTCGGCGGAGCCGAAGTTCCACAAGCGACGCCCCGATGTCGCAATGAACCCACTCACCCACGCCTTCGCCTGACCCACTGGCCCCCAACTTGGTTCGATGTCGTTGGCACCCGAGATGACCACTCGCGGGTCGGAGATCGCCCGTGCTTGCTCCACGATCTGCGCCCAGCGCACTCCCCCGTCATAGCCATTGAACGGCGTCGCACCACCGGAGTTGCTGGTGCCGATCGCCACCTCCCACGGACCGGATGCGCAATCGGCGAGCCCTGAGGCAACCGTTGCCGTGGCATTCGCAATGTCGGCATCGGTGAGTGCGATACCAAAGCCACTCGATCCACCTTCGACTTGCTTGCCGAAGGAAAGAATCATCACGCCCTGAGGTACGCGACGTGCTTGTGCACACATTGCTTCGCGAATGATCGGCGCATTCGTCTCGAGCGGCAGGACATCCTGGCCACGTACATAGGTGCCGATCGCCACGTTGAACTGTGGTTGATCTGGTGTGGGCACGGCTGTCGGGAACCACACAGGATCTGCGGCAAGTTCCGAGAGTGACGTCAGCATCAACGAGGGCTCTGGGGTGCGCAGACAGCCCTTTGAACAACGATCCACGCGGGGAGAGATCGCATCCACATTGACGAGTGTCCCCTTCGACTTCGGTCGCTTGGAACCGAGAGCCACCACCATCACCGAGTTCACCGGACGAGGCCCCTTCAAGACGATCGCCCGAGATTCCCTCGTTGGGGCCCACTGATCCACCACGCGATGCTTGGCACCGTTCAAATAGATCGCCACGCGTCCGTTCTTCGGACCCGCCACGTACCAAACGGAGAATCTTCTGGCCTGCACCTGGTACGCCACCACAGCCCCAGGGACAGCCGTCTGCATCGTGGCACCACCGTGGGCCTCTTTGTTTCGCACCTTCGACCAGGGGGCGTCGGCCTGAGCGGGCGACGCGACGAAGGTGGCGGCTGCCAGCAGGACAGCACCAACTAGCAAGCGAAGGGGGTGTCTCGCCATGTCCCAACCTTATTGACGGCCAAAGCCGAAAGGGCGTCGGGCTAGATCTCCTCGATGATCTCGATATTGAGGCCCGTTTGGTCCAGGCGACGCACCATGTCGAGCCGATCCGATCCCGAAACGCGCACGACGATCTCGATGTCGGTGTCCCGCGTCAAGGTCGCACTCAGCGAGGACAAGATCCCGACGGTGGACTCCGCAAGTTGCGCCATGTTCGCCCACACTCGTTCTGCACCAGGTTGTTCCTGCGCACGCTCCCGGTGTCTCTTCAATTCGGCTTGCGCGAGGTCGAGCCACGGCGCCACCAACACGTCCAATTCACCTGCATCATTGGCGGCGGCCACCAGCGGAGTGAGATTGTTCCTGCCATCCATGGGGCGCCATGGAAATCCGAGCCCATGCGCCGACTCTGCAATGCGATTCGAAGACAACCAAACACCACTCCTCGACGGCGCCAGCATGTGCTTCGCCAATCGCGATGGCCCTAGACGTCCGGGATGTTGAGCAGGCTGCAGCACTTCACCTTCAAGGAGCGGGGCAGGTCGCAGGAGTTCCACTTCGTCTGCGACGAACGATCTGATCTCCTCGATCAAGTCCGCATAGGCACCATCGCCAGCTGCTTCACGAAGAGCTTCGAGCGCCATTTCTGCCCACCACACCAGATGTTCGGCAAAGAAGCGGCGCTGCATCTCCACCAAACGGGCACCTTCATCGGGTCGCTCGTCGCGCCAAGCCGCTGCCTCTAGCGCGACGAGATGAGCGTGGGCTCGCAACTCCAACCCGAGATGATCGGGTCCGGCCACGCGCCAGCCACCGCCCTCATGCTCGGTAAAGCCGATCTCTGCATACGAGTCGACCACTTTGGCGGATACTGCCCCACCTCGTTGACCCGAGTCAGACCGAAAGATGCTCTCGTAAGGCGGAGCACCACGCAAGAAGACACGCTCGTATTCGACCGAAGAAATCGACTCCACTACCTGGGCCAGTTGCGGCAAATTTTTGAGTGCATCACCAAGTGCAGCACCCGGTTCACTCAAGAGCAACGCGCCAGCCATTCCAGCGAACGCTGCACGATTCGTCGCCCGCTCGGCGAGATCGCTCGTCACGACATCTTGTAGGCGGTGGCGAGCGGCTTCACTGGACGCGCGAAGTGCAACGGACGACGCAAGCCGCCCGGACCTGGTGCAGGACGAGTCTTCGCCAACCACTCGCGGAACACTTCCATCGACTTGCCGGTATCGACGGCGATGTCGCCGTAGCGGTCACCTGGCTGGGCTGCTGCCACCGTCACGTGCTGCAACCAGCAGTGCATTCCCGAGATGGGGTCTGGCTGAACGGGGAACGTGAGGTTCTGGTGCACACCTGCGTCCGTCCACCACACGCGCTGCGAGTCGGCGTCTGCAGAGTCGAATGTCTGCACGCCGTGAACCTGATTGAGATGCCATTGCCCATCGCTCGATGCGCCACCGGCGCCATAACCAACGCCAGGGCCCGAGAGCGATGCCACACCGGCCGTCCAACCGGGAGTTCCCGTCTGTTCATCCAAGCGCCAGCGGCCCATGTGGTGGGATGCCGCGACGACTCCGGGTCGAATCCCCTCGGTGCGCCACGCACGAATGACGAAGTAACCCGTCTGCGTGGATACTCGAACGAGACCGTTTGGCTCAATGCCCAACTTCTCCGCATCGCTCGGGTGGATCCACAGTGGATGCGCGTGGCTCAGCTCCGCCAACCACTTCGACTGCGCCGAGCGGGTGTGAATGAGGGTCGGCAGACGGAACGTCGGAAGCAAGATGCGCTCCCCACTCTCAAAATCGAGCTTCTCCCAGTGCACGTGCGACGGAATCCAGGTTGGCAATGCGTACTCGGGCCAGCCCCAGTCGCGCATCGTCGGCGAGAACAACTCGAGTTTGCGTGATGGTGTGGGGAAACCGAAGCGAACATCCCCTTCGATGTCGACTCCTACCGAACCGTCGCCAATGAAGGGCATGTGCCCGTGCACATCGTCGATCGTCCCGTGCATACCCGCTGTTCCGGGTACGCGATAGACACCTTCGCCGTCTCGCACCGCTTTCGCCGCCTCAAGTTCGGAGGGGGTGACTACTCGCTCGTGCACCTTCTCCTGGTTGCCCGGGATGGCGAAAGCACCATGTTTACGCATGTACTGCAGCGGTGTCAGACCCTCCGCCTTGGCTGCATCAGGCAGCCCAGGAATCGAGTTCTCGAAGAGGTGCGAGTAGTACTCGTCGATCGACAACGGTGTGCCCGGCTTGGCGATCGACTCGAAGTGTTCGCGGATTCCGAGTGAGCCGTCTGGGTCGATCTTCCACGAGAGGTCGATCCAGAACTCATGCTCTTCCCACACCTCGCCAGGGTTGGCTTCATAGGTGCGATTGACCGTCTTGCCTTGCTGCTCCGCGTACACCTTCATCACCGGTTGACGGAAACCAATCCAGCGACCCATGTGTGTTTCATATGACGCCACATCGTGCCGCTCGGAGGCGACACCCATTGGCAATACGTAGTCGGCGAACCATGCCGTCTCGCTCCAGATCGGCGTGAGCGCAACGTGACAACCAACGAGATCCTCGTTGGTCAGTGCCTCCAGCCACGTGAAGCCGTCGGGGTTGGTCCAAATTGGGTTGTATACGCGCGTGAAGTACGTATCGAGCTTGCCTCTTCCCTCTTTCAAGAAGTGCGGGAGAAGAATCGACAACTCGTGGTGAGTGAGTGGGTACTCCTTCGGCCACGTCAGCTCGTTCCAGTCACCGTGGGGATGCGGATTCTTCGGTGGCACGGGGATGAACTTGTTCCAACCATTCGGGCTGGTGCCGCCTTCCGTACCAACCGAGCCGGTGAGCACATTCAAGAAGAACAAGGTGCGCGAAGTTTGCCAGCCACCCTCGTTGCCGGCCGCAGAAGCACGCCAGTTGTGAGTGGACAGACGTCCGGGCACTGCGCGGCCAATGTGCTCGGCGATCTCGTGGATTTTGCGCGCGTCGATGCCACATACATGCTCGGCCTTCTCCGGCGTGTACTCGGCATAGAGATCGATCAATGCCTTATCGACGTTCTCGAACGTGCACTCGAGGTCGGGGCGCGTCTCGCGGAGGAAGACGTCCCAGTTCACCCAACGTCGGACGAAGTCACGATCCCAGGTGCCGTTCTGCAGCAGGAGACGAGCGATGGCGAGGCACAAGAACGCTTCGGTACCCGGCCAAACGGGCAACCAGTAGTCGCTCATCGAGGCGGTGTTGGACAGTCGCGGGTCGACACAGATCACCTTCGCTCCGCGCATCTTGCCTTCGATGATTCGCTGTGCGTGAGGGTTGAAGTAGTGACCCGCTTCGAGGTGCGATGAAATGAGGAAGATCACCTTGGCGTTGGCGTGATCTCCCGACGGGCGGTCGAAACCCATCCATGCCGCATAACCCACACGAGCACCCGACGAGCAGATGTTGGTGTGGCTGTTGTGGCCGTCCAGTCCCCACGCATGCAACACGCGTTCCATGTAGCTGTCGTCGCCGGGACGACCGACGTGATACATGACTTCCTTGTGACGACCCTCGCGGAACGCCTTGCCGATTCGTGAGCCGATCTCTTCGAGCGCTTGAGCCCACTCGATGCGCTCCCACTTGCCCTCACCACGCTTTCCTGCGCGTTTGAGCGGAAACAAGATGCGATCAGCGTCGTGGACTTGGTTGATCGTCGCTGGTCCCTTGGCACAGTTGCGACCACGGCTTGCAGGATGGTGGGGGTTGCCCTCGAACTTCTGGATCTCGCCCGTCTCTTTGTCGACATAGGCGAGCAAGCCACAGCACGCCTCACAGTTGAAGCAGGTGGTGGGAATGAGACTGAAACGGCGCTTCGTCTTCTTGCCGTGCGCCCAGTCTTTCGAATCGAGCTCTACCCAGTCCTGCCATTTCTCGATGGGCGGATAGTTGGTGAGTGCCGAACCTGGGAGAAGTTTGGACAACTCCCCCATACCTGCGGCGGTGATGTCTTCTCGAAGTGACATGTCGTACCCCTCAGCTCAACGGCACCGACTGGCCGGCCCTCACGAATGCGTCCTTGTATGCGGCGATACCGGCAATCGCGAGCACACTCGCTGCAACTGCAATGGTCGTCTCGCCAGTGAGCGCCGCCACGAGAGCGAGCCCTCCGGCCACCACCATGCCGCCGAGCAGACCGAACCAGAAGCGTCCGCGGTACTTTCCGCTCACCATCGCTGCTGTCGCCATCTCCACCGACACCGAGCCATGCGAGGTGACTTCGATCACCACGAACATGAGCTGCGCGAGGATGCCACCGAACAACGTCCACATGAGGACGTTGGAAGCAGATTCTGGAACGTCGAAGAATGAAATCGGGATGATCAACGCCGCCGCACCCGCAGCAACGGCCTGAGACACGAGCACCGGCAAGAGCAGTGGCGTCTGCCACAAGTCTCGGCCCTCACACTGCGCGAAGAGCCACGCCGTGTAACCCGCGGCCGCTGCGCCGAGCACCATCGACGGCACGGCCATTGCCATGATCAGCGATTCGTTGCCGATTACGCCACCGAGCCACCACACCGATCCGACTCCACCGAAGGCGAGCAGGATGAAAGAGCCCTTCACCAGCCACGAACCCCACTGAGGTCGCGTGAAGATGTAGAAGAAGCGCAACGGCTGCTTGAGGTCCCAGATCAAGATCGCACCGGTGATGGCGGCAAAGACCAACGCAACGGTCGGCGCATACACGCCAACGAACGCCTGCTCGTCGGCGTGGCCGAGCAGGGCCAACAAGCCGGCCACCAGAAGCGCTCCACCTGAGATCGCCTTGGTCACGAGGTACGAGGACACCTTGCCCTTCCAGGCCATCGGATGGTTCGTGGTGTACGCGGTTCGAGCGACGACGTTCGCGTCGATGGACGGGTTCGACACGGGGATCGTCGGATGATGCTCCGTGGTTTCGGCCCAGATCATCCCGTCCTCGAGGATCTTCGTGCGCAACGGATCGAGCGCTGCTTCGTCGGCCCCCTTGTAGAACACGTGTGGCTTGGTCCCCTGCTCCGGCGCACGGACCTTGGTGTCGTACCGCCCCAACATTTGGGAAATCTTCGAATTCGGATCCTCGATGTCGCCGGCGATGATCGACTGGGTTGGGCACACCACGACGCAACTCGGCTCCAGCGAGAGCTCCACGCGGTGCGAACAAAAGTTGCACTTGTGGGCGGTCTGCGTCTCAGGGTTGATGTACAGCGCGTCGTACGGGCACGCGTTCATACACGATTTACAACCGATGCAGCTGGAATCGTCAAAATCGACGATTCCGTCTTCGCGGTGATATAGCGCGGTGGTCGGGCAAATCGAGACGCAAGGTGCGTCCTCGCAGTGGTTACATCGGTTCACCGAATAGAAACGTCGAGAGTCTGGGAATTCACCCTTCTCGATGTATTTCACCCACGTGCGGTTCACACCGAGGGGGACGTCATGCTCCGACTTGCACGCAACGGTGCAGGCGTGACACCCGATACAGGTGTCCTGGTCGATCAAGAAGGCGTAACGAGTCATAGATTTCGATTTCTCAGTGGGCAGAAGCCACTACTGCGACATCCTCTCCCGCTTGCGACCACGCCCCAAAACCACCGAGCAAGTCTGACACATCGATGAATCCGCGTTGCCTCAGGAAGCTTGCCGCGATGCTCGATCGGTAACCCCCTGCGCAATACACCACGGTGGGCGCCTCCGGATCGAGTGTCGTGTAGTCGTTGATCAGTGACGGCAACTGCACGTGCTTCGCACCAGGAACCATTCCTGCCGACACTTCGCCTGGGCCACGAACGTCCACCACCTGCAGTCCCTTCACGTCGGCACGACTGGTCTTCAACTGATCCACGGTGAGCCGTGATGCCCGCCCCACCAACTCTGGGCGATCCATGAAGACCTTCTCTGGCGTGCGCAATGCACCAATCACCTTGTCGAACCCGATACGCGCAAGACGCACTCTCGCTTCTGCTTCCGTCCCCTCAGGGCACAGCAACACGAGCGGCGTCGACGAGGTGACGACTTCCCCCGTGTATTCGGCGAACCGACCAGACAACCCCACGTTGATCGAACCAAGGAGATGGCCGGTGGCAAAATCCATGGGTTCACGGGTGTCGATGACCACCGCCCCGTCCTTCTGCGCATGCAGCACTTCGTCGATCGACATCCAACGAATCTCCCCGGACTCGTCGAATACTTCACGCATCTTGCGGTTGGTGACAGCGGCAAACGGGAAATACAGCGGTGCAGCGTTCTGACCCTCGGTCACCACTTTGACGAACTCCTCCTCGGACATCGGCGCAAGTGCGTAGTTCGTGCGCTTTTGTTTACCGATCGTGCACACCGTCTCGCTCGAGAGATTCTTTCCGCACGATGAACCTGCTCCATGCGCCGGATACACCTTCGTCTCGTCGGGCAACTTGAGCAGCTTGTCGTGTAGCGAGTGGTAGAGCTGCCGACCGAGATCTTCAGCGGTAGCACCGAATGACGAGAGCAAGTCAGGCCGACCGACATCGCCAATGAACAGAGTGTCACCCGTGAGCACGCCGTAAGGAACGTCGTCCTTGTCGTACACGATGATGCTGATCGACTCCGGAGTGTGCCCCGGAGTGTCCATTACCTCGAGCGAGACCTCGCCGAGTGACAAGCGCTCACCGTCCTTCATCGCAACCACGGGGAACTCTGCACGCTCAGCACCGATCGTGCCGTACGAGATGACGGCACCAGTTGCTTTCTGCAACTCGAGGTGACCCGAGAGGAAGTCGGCATGGAAGTGTGTCTCGATCACTCGCTCGATCGTGAGGCCGTTCTCCTTTGCGTCCTCGAGGTACTGCGAGACGTCTCGCTGCGGATCGACCACCACGGCACGACCCGACTTCGGATCCCCGATCAGGTACGACGCGTGGGACAAACAAGCGAGGTAGTACTGCCGAAAAAACATGGACGCCCCTTTCGTTCCGAGCCCAACATAACAAAATGTACGGACATTTGTGGCCTGTGTTACCGTTTCGGTATCGCCTACTGGCGAGAGAACTGGGGGGTTCTATGAACTTGTTACCTGACCGTCTCCCGTGGTTCATCGCGGGACCGCTCCTTGGCCTTTTGGTCGTGGGGTTCTTCCTCTTCACGAACCAGCCATTGGGAGCAACTGGCGCGTACGTGGAGACGTCGAAAACCGTCCGCAGGGTGCCTGGAGCAGTCGCGTGGCGAGTGTGGTACTTCGTCGGGATTGCACTCGGCGGATTCATCGCAGTGTCTTTGAAGGATCAAGGGTTCACTACGCGCACTGGTTACGAGATACTCACCACCACTGGTGAGGGAAACTTCGGTCTTTCCCTTCCCGTTGCCGGGATCGTCATCTTCGTGGGCGCAGTGGTGATGGGCTACGGAGCACGCATGTCCGGCGGGTGCACCTCGGGTCACGGTATTTGTGGCACCGCTCAACGATCACCCGCGAGCTGGGCAGCCATGATGACCTTCATGGCTGCTGCTGTTGGCACCACATTCATCATCAATCAATTGGCCTGAGGAGGACTTGTGAAGAATTCAATGAAGTTCAACATCATCGGCCTTCTCTTCGGAGCAGGCTTTGGCTTCGTACTCGCAGCTGCCAACCTGCATGAGTACACCACCATCCACAACATGCTGTCGCTCGAAGAGTTCGACGTATTCGGTTTGATGGGTCTTGCCATCGGCACCTCGCTCCCCTTGCTTGCCATCATGGAACGCGCCAAGGTGAAGACGGTGCTTGCCGGCACGCTGTCCCTTTCACGCTCGAAGGTGCAGAAACACCACGTCGTTGGTGGAGCCATTTTCGGCATTGGCTGGGCAGTGTCCGGCACGTGTCCGGCACCAGCGCTCGTCATGCTCGCTTCGGGGGCTGGGCTCGCCGCAGTCACCATCGCAGGCCTGTTCGTCGGTCTTGGATTGCGGGATGCGCAGACCAGTCGTGCAGCCGGTGGGAGCATCACTCAGGGTGACGGCGAACACCGCACCACGGTGGGCGTCGGCAACTAGAGCCGACCTCTAGGACGACGAGTTGGCTGCGAAGTTCAAGGTTCGACGCGACTCGTCTTCCCCACTGTGGGAGCAGATACGCGACGACGTTCGACGACGACTCGATGCTGGAGAGTTCGAATCTGGTTTTCCGTCCGATCGAGAACTCGTCTCCCATTATCGAGTGAGCCGTCACACAGTTCGTGAAGCGCTTCGAGAGTTGCAGGATTCGGGCTTGCTGCAGCGACAACGTGGCCGAGGGAGTTTCGTCGAGCCCATCGCATTGGAGCAACAGATTGGCCCGCTGTACAGCCTCTTCCGATCGATCGAGGATCAGGGATACCGCCAAGACAGTGAAGTCCTCACGCTCGATCGAGTCGTGGATGCCGACAAAGCGCACCGCCTTCAGCTTGATGGTGGTGTGCACCTCTTCCACCTGAGAAGACTGCGACTCGTCGACGGCAC
>JBDKEO010000042.1:0-9513 GCA_039795205.1 Actinomycetota bacterium | reverse complement strand
AACGGAAGTCGATCAGTCGCATGTGGTACGGCGAACCGTTGATTTCGGATGCCGACATTCCTGCTCCCCAGTCGGCTTGGCTCGCGATGTGACCGCCCCAGGCCAACATTGCCGTCTCATGGTTGGCAGTGAAGTAAACGGAGATGCGCTTTTGCTGTGATGACTCCGAACTGTCGACGATCGTGTAGCCCGTCGGATTGGTGGGGGTGGGGCAGGGTAGACCGTCACACAAGTTGCCCAGCGCTGGATTGCTGATCACTGTTCCGCTAGGTGTAAACGATGCGCCGTACAGAGTGAATACTCCCGCTGCTTGTGGCACCGAACCAAGTGAGGCATCGGACGGTATGGCGGCAGTCACTGCAGTAGCTGAACCACACGTTGCGGCGTCGCATGCAAGCGCATTGGTCTCGGTGCGCGTATAGGTGGTGAGGTAATCGATCGCGTGCTTGCCGCCTTCGAGTGCATCCCACTCGATGGTGACGAGATACGTCTCGCCTGCCACCAGCCCATCGAATCTTGCGCGGTAGGGAACCGAGTCGCCTTCCGGATACGAAGAACTGCTCGAGTTCAAGTTGCCGGTCTGCCACGACGACGAGCCTGCCGTGTTGCAGTCGTGGTTCTCATTGGCGCACTGCTCCAGACTTGGTTGCTTGGCTCCGCCATTTGTCTTGGCCTCACTGAACAACTGATCTCCCACGAATCTCATGGTGAGAAACAGTGCGATGGCGATCAAGGCGAAACCCGCGATTCGCCAGAGGCGTCGTGAGTCGGGGGGTGGGGTAGTGCGTTGCTCGACGTGTTCCATGGCGACTCCCTTGTCGGTTGGAAGTGCCGCCGAAGTCTGGGGTGGCGCTGATTGTTCGATCACCGGGGTTCGGGGTGAGAACGGGGAACTTATGGGGACATCGACCTCAGCCCAACGCACCGCCGTACCGATTGATGCACAGGACGAACCTCGGGGGGACATTCGTACCCCACATCAAGGACAGTTGTTTGTGGGTATACGGCCCTTGGGTTGGTTTCCTGACGAGCACATGCGCGACAGGGGAGCAGCAATGAATCTAGGGGGCGATCAGCAACGAATCATCGATGCTTTCGTGGAGGTGGCAACTACACCGTTGTTGGCCGGGTTCAACGACGGTGCCCATGCGGTTCTCGATGTCTGTCGAGAGATTCTTGGAGTTGACGACGGCGCGATGATCGATGACTCATCCGGCGAAGTCAGCACGTTGGTGGCGGCTTCAGATCCGTATCTGCTCGATGTGTTTGCATCTCGTCACACCCATGGCATGAAGGGTGTACGCGAATGTCTTCGTGGCGCGATTCCGGTCTCCCGCGAAATTCCGCGTGAGGGATTCGTCATCGATCCGGTGGTCAAGCAACTTTCGACAGATGGATTCCGCCATGAACATTTCGTGCCGATGCGGCTTCGTGGAAAGCCAGTTGGCGCGTTGGCGATGTTCGACCGACGAGTTGAATCGTTGGGGCCAGAAGACCTCATCCTGGCTCAGGGTATTGCCGACTCGTCTGCCGCTGTCCTAGAGGGCGTGCGTTCCTTGGCTGATGCCACACTTGTGATCGCCCAACTTCGTGGCGCACTCGACTCACGCATCGTCATCGAACAGGCCAAAGGCATCGTGGCCGAGCGACTCAACGTTGATCTACCGGCAGCTTTTGACCATTTGCGCAGGTCGGCACGTTCACAGCGTCGTCCGCTCAACGACCTCTGTAGCGAGGTCGTTTCAACTCGAAACGTTCTGGATCCTTTGCTTGTACATGAAATGGTACAAGCAAAGGAGGGCAAAAAGTCGTCACATCACGGTGGTGACCGATGACTGTCACAGAATCGCAACAGGTATCGCAAACATGCATCTTCGTTGCGGGGGAGACTGAAGGGACAGCGCGCCATCCCCAGGCGCCAGGTGGATCAGCAGCGATGGAGCAAATCAGATCTTTCGATGGAGTTGAACTCGACGAGTTCCTGCACGACTTCGTCGTCCAGGATCTCGTTGCACTGTCGATGAACTTGGAGCTGCTGGTAAGACGCGCCAACACCTTGATCAGCCGCATTCGCGAAGTGGTGGACCAAGGCGATCAGTCGCAGGCAGCTCTTGAGCGAGTGATTCAAATTGCCTCCGCTTCATTCGATGGATTGGCGACACGAGCGATTCATGTCCACCCGGCGAGCAACATGTTGCTCGATCGCGAGCTGCTCTTTGATGTCTCTTGTGTCATTCGCGAGGCGGTTTCCAACGCTGTTCGCCATGGCGATGCGAAGACGGTTCAAATCTCTGCCGAGATCGTCGATGGTGAGTTGCTACTGCAGGTAGACGACGACGGGTGCGGAGTCGACGAGCGCGCCGTGGGGATCGGCAATGGCACTCGCAACATCACGGCACGAGCCACTCGTCGCGGCGGTCAGTGTCGAATAGTCCGCAACCCCGAAGGCGGAACGAAGGTCACATGGAAAGTACCGACAAAGGAGAACAGAAATGATTGACGTAATGATCTGCGAAGACCATCCCATGGTTGCCCAAGCCTTGGCCAAGGTGATCAACGACGATGGGGATTGCCGAGTGGTGGGTATCACGTCCGACAAGAACGGATCGTTGGCGACATGCGGCACGGGCAACGTGGATGTGGCCCTGCTCGACATTCGTCTGGGAATTGAGTCTGGAATCGAAGTGGGGGCGGCAATCAAGAAGCGGTTTCCAGAAACGAAAGTAGTGATGCTCACGGCGTTCCCTTCAGATATCAGCTTGGTCAAGGCCTATGAATTAGGGGCAAGCGCGTTCATGCTCAAGGAAGGTGCGGTGGGTGATTTGCTCAGGACCATTCGCGAAGTGAGTCGCGGCGCGCAGCTCATCGACCGGTTGTCGGTTTTGGATGCAAAAAAGCGGATGGGAGAGTCGGGGGCAGATCTTCTGGCATCGGTCGATGACACCGACCGCAAGATCTTGACTCTGGTGGCCCAGGGACGAACCAATGCAGAGATCAGTGATCAGGTGTTCCTCAGCCTGCAAACAGTGCGAAACCGTTTGTCGGCCTTGCTATCGAAGTTCCATAAGCGCAATCGCACCGAATTGGCTGTTGCGCTCAACGCCATGTCGGAAGACCTCCAGTGATGTCCTGACCTGCAGGGGTTAGGCGGTCGGAGCCCGGCGTCACCAGCCCCCCGGTGGCGCCGGGGCCGGCGTGGGGCTGTGGGGAGCCAGTGAAATAAAGCGTTGAGGATGCTTGACCGAACAGGTGTTCGTCTGTAGGGTCGCAGGCGCGCTCGCACTGTGGGCGTGCGAGATCCACACATCTAGACCCACAACCCCGCAACACCCGGTGCCTATGGTCGCCGGACTCAACGAACAGAAAGAGACAGGACACCCACATGGCCGCCAAGGACACGAACCGCGAAACCGCCAAGAACGACTCAGCAACGGGTAACGCCGAGCGCCTCAAGGCTCTCGACATGGCCCTCGGCCAGATCGATAAGCAGTTCGGTAAAGGCTCGATCATGCGCATGGGGGAGAAGGAGTCCATGCGGGTGGCTGCCGTGTCCACGGGTGCCCTGCCCCTCGACATCGCCCTCGGCGTCGGCGGTCTGCCGCGCGGGCGAGTCATTGAGATCTTCGGTCCCGAATCATCTGGCAAGTCGACGCTTGCCATGCATGTCGTGGCCGAAGCCCAACGCAATGGCGGTATCTGCGCCTATGTCGATGCCGAGCATGCACTCGATCCGGTGTATGCCAGCGCCATCGGCGTGGATACCGACAACCTGCTGATCTCGCAGCCTGACACCGGCGAACAAGCACTCGAGATCACCGACATGTTGGTGCGTTCGGGTTCGCTCGACGTCATCGTCATCGACTCGGTAGCTGCACTCACGCCACGTGCAGAAATCGAAGGCGAGATGGGCGACAGCCACATGGGTCTTCAGGCTCGTCTCATGAGTCAGGCACTGCGCAAGCTCACCGCCAACCTGAACAAGTCGAACACCATCCTCATCTTCATCAACCAGTTGCGCGAGAAGATTGGCGTCATGTTCGGCACGCCAGAAACCACCACCGGTGGACGTGCTCTCAAGTTCTATTCGTCGGTTCGCCTCGACATCCGTCGTATTGAGTCGATCAAGGACGGCCCCGAAGTCGTCGGTTCGCGCACTCGCGTGAAGGTGGTCAAGAACAAGGTGGCTCCACCCTTCCGCCAGGCCGAATTCGACATCATGTACGGCAAGGGAATCAGCCGCGAAGGTGCCGTGCTCGACATGGCGGTCGACATGGGCATCGCCAAAAAGTCCGGAGCCTGGTTCACCTACGAAGGTGAGCAGCTTGGTCAGGGTCGCGAAAACGCCAAGACGTTCCTCATCGAGAACCCGGAGATCATGGTGCAGATGGCGGAACGTGTCCGTCAGCAGTCGGGTGTAGATCCCTCGAATGAAGCGCCTGACTTCACTGCTGAGGACGACGAGCCCATCGACCTCGACTGACCTACAGATTTCCCACCGACTAGCGCACCCTCCTGCGCTAGTCGGTGGGGCTGCCATCGCCTACCAACGCCACGAATTCGTGCGTCGGTAGGCTTTTTTCGTGTTCGACCGCAAGTTTCATGTGCGCACCTTTGGTTGCCAGATGAACGCGCACGACTCTGAGCGGATTGCCGGCTTACTCGAGACGGAGGGCATGCAGCACACCGATGTGGAGGCGGAAGCAGATGTGGTGGTGCTGAACACGTGTTGCATCCGAGAGAACGCCGATGACAAGTTGTACGGCTCGCTCGGTTGGTTGAAGCCATGGAAGGAAGCCCGCGAAGGTCGCCAAATCGTGGTGGCGGGCTGTTTGGCCCAGAAGGACCGTGAGATCGTCCGCCAGAAGGCTCCTCATGTGGATGTGGTGATGGGTACGCACAACGTGCACCGGACAGCCGATCTTTTGCGCACGGCAGCTGAGCATGGCGCTATCACCGAGATCCTGGAAGAGGCGGTTCTGGACGACCATCTGCTGTTTCCGAGTGCCTTGCCTGCGCGTAGAGAGACCTCCTACAACGCGTGGGTGACCATTCAGATTGGTTGTGACAACACGTGCGCGTACTGCATCGTGCCGGCAGTACGAGGGAAGGAGATCTCGCGTTCTGCCGATGAGATCGTCGACGAAGTGCGACTACTCGCGTCGTCGGGAGTCACCGAGGTCACGCTGCTCGGACAGAACGTCAATAGTTACGGTCGCGACCTGGCTCTGGCAGCCCGCAAGGCAGGAGCTGCAGACATGAAGTTGCGCCCCCAGTTCGCTGAGTTGCTTACACGTGTCGCCGAGGTCGAGGGAATAATGCGTGTGCGCTACACGAGCCCACACCCCAAGGACATGACGCTCGATGTGCTGCAGGCAATGGGTGCTTCGTCAAGCGTGTGTGAGCATCTGCACTATCCACTTCAGTCGGGCTCCGATCGAGTGCTTGCCTTGATGCACCGTGGCTACACGGGACAGCGGTATCTCGAACGCCTCGCAGAGGCGCGTGCCACCATTTCAGATCTGGCTGTATCGACGGACATCATCGTCGGGTTCCCCGGGGAGACCGAGCAGGACTTTCAAGAGTCGCTCGCCGTGGCGGCAGAAGCCGAATTCGATTCGGCCTACCTGTTCATCTTTTCGCCACGTGAGGGAACTGCCGCTGCTGCGATGACCGATCAGTTCATCGACCCGAACGTGGCGGGAGAGCGCTTCGATCGAATGAAGGCCGTACTCGACCGCTCTGCCGTGCGTAGACATCGTGCACGCATCGGAATGGTGGAAGAAGTGGTGGTCGAAGGACGCAACAAGCGCAACCCCGAGATGTTCACAGGGCGTACCCGCCAGAACAAGCTGGTGCATTTCGCCTCAAGCGAGCAACTTCGGGTGGGTACTTATGCGCAGGTGGAGATCACCGATGCAGCCCGATTCCACCTATCTGGGCTGCTTCGTGAGGTGACGCACTTGCCCACGCATCGCGTGCGTGTTCCGGTGCAGGCCACCGTCTGACGTGAAGTTCAACGGGCCGGTGGTCGTCGTGCTCGGCCCCACGGCGAGCGGCAAGTCCGATGTGTCCATGGCTGTCGCCGCTCAACTACAGAGCGTGGAGATCGTGGCGTGCGACGCAATGCAGGTGTATCGAGGAATGGATGTCGGCACTGCCAAACCCACGAAGTCGGATCGTGAAGCAGTGCCACACCATGGTCTCGACCTCGTCGAGCCGCGAGATCGATTCACCGTGTCGGATTTCCAAACCGCAGGTCGGCGCGCGATCGAGGTGATTCACACGCGTGGGCATGTCGCTCTAGTCGTGGCGGGAACAGGGTTGTACCTCACCGCTCTCATCGACGATCTCGCATTTCCGGGGGAGTTTCCAGACGTGCGCGCTCAACTGGAGCGCGAACCAGACACAGCGGCATTGATGAGGCGCTTACGCACGCTCGATCCGGAGGCGGCCGCGAAGATCGAACCTGGCAACCGCCGCCGAATCATTCGCGCACTCGAAGTGTGTATCGGTAGCGGAGAGAAGTTCAGCACTACGGGGCCAGGCACCGACGCCTATCCACCAAACGGTGTTCCGCAGATCGGCATTCTGTGGGAGCGTGAGGCCTTGGCGAAGCGAGTCACCGACCGTGTTCACCGAATGATGGACAACGGATTCGAGGCTGAAGCACGGACGATCTTCAAGGATCGGTCGCCATCGCACACCGCAGCACAGGCCCTCGGTTATCGGGAGTTGTTCGCCCACTTCCGTGGTGAGTGCTCACTCGAGACTGCAGTGGCTGACATGATCACCCATACCAAGCAGTTCGCCGTGCGGCAGGAACGTTGGTTCAGGCGTGATCCGCGAATCGAGTGGGTCCGAGTGCATGAAGATCCGGTTACTGAAGTCGCACCCATCGTCGCTCGTCACTGTTCGTAGAGTTGATCGAGATGGCGACGTTGGACCTGATGAAACTCACTGGGCTGGGGAACGACTTCTTGGTCTGCGCGACCGAACATGCTTCGCGCACCGACTGGCCAGCGCTCGCCCAGCAGGTATGTGATCGGAAATCAGGGCCTGGCGCAGACGGTCTACTGGTACTTGGCAGGAATGGGGAAACGAGTCTTTCCATGCGTCTGTACAACGCCGACGGCTCTGCAGCCGAGATGAGCGGCAACGGCATTCGCTGTCTTGCACACGCGGCCACCTTGTTGTTTGGTCACGCAGGTGAGGTCGAGTACGAGGTGGACACCCTCGCGGGTGTCCGTCGGGTTCACGTGACGGGCGGGGGTTCGGAGACGATCCATGCATCGGTCGACATGGGTGAAATCACACCTTTGGACGTGCCGAGTAATTGGGCAACTTTGCAGTGCGACCCAATGCGGCCAGTTTCTCACCTGTCGGTGGGCAACCCGCACTCCGTGGTGGGAGTGGACGACGTGTCGGTGGTGCCGTTGCAACAACTCGGCGAACTCGTACCGCAAATCAATTTGGAAATCGTCGAACCCGGACCAGAGCCCGATGCGATCACCATGCGGGTCCATGAGCGCGGAGCGGGGATCACCGCAGCCTGTGGCACCGGCGCCTGTGCCAGCGCGTGGGCGGCGAGATCGTGGGGGCTCGTACCGCGCTCGGCGCAATCGGTCACCGTGCACATGGACGGAGGTGACGTGCAGGTGTTGCTCGATCAACCCGCACCAGGCCGCGTGACCCTGGTCGGCCCGTCGCAGTACCTCCTCTCCACCACGGTCGAAGCGTGACGAACCCATATCAGGAGGCCCTCGGCCAAACCCTGATCTCGCGTGAGACTCGTGAGCGAATCGTGCTCGTCGGTGTCACGCTCGACGATGCAACCGACACCGAAACCGAAGAAAGCCTCGACGAGTTGGCTCTGCTCATCGACACGGCTGGCGCGATCGAGGCTGCGCGTATGACGCAACGCCGTGATCGGCCGGACAGCGCCTATTACATCGGCAAAGGCAAGGCCGAGGAACTGAAGCAACTGTGTCTTGCAGTGGATGCCGACACGGTGGTTTTCGACAACGAGCTGTCGCCTGCTCAGCAGTTCAATCTGGAGAAGTTGCTCGGACGCACGGCCATCGATCGCACTGCGGTGATCCTCGACATCTTCGCCCAAAATGCCCACTCACTCGAGGGCAAGGCGCAGGTGGAGTTGGCACTGCTGCGGTATCGCCTCCCGCGAATGCGCAAGGGATCGGGTGGACAACTCTCACAACAGAGCGGCGGTATCGGTACGCGCACGAGAGGTGCGGGTGAAACGAAGCTCGAGTTGAGTCGTCGTCGTATCCAGGAGCGAATCGCCAAGTTGACTCGCGAATTAGAGACGCTCTCTCGGACGCGGCGCGAACAAGCGAAGGGACGCACCCGCAGCGGGCTCGGACTCGTTTCGATCGTCGGGTACACCAATGCGGGAAAGTCGACGTTGCTCAACCACCTCACCGACGCCGGCGTGCTGGTGGAGAACCGGCTGTTCGCCACTCTCGACCCGACCACGCGGCGTCTCTCGCTACCTGGCGGTGAGCCGGTGTTGCTGAGCGACACGGTGGGGTTCGTGCGTCGCCTTCCGCACGGGCTTGTGGAGTCGTTCAAGAGCACGCTCGAAGTCACGGCGACGAGCGACCTGCTCGTGCACGTCGTCGACTCGACATCGTCTGACCCGCTCGGGCAGATCGCTGCCGTGCGCGAGGTGTTGAGGGAGATCGGCGCAGAGCAGGTAACTGAGCTGCTCGTGTTCAACAAATGCGATGTCGCGCACGATGCCGCTGAAGAGTTGTGCAACGAACACCCGGGCTCAGTGATGATCTCAGCGGTGACTGGAGAAGGCGTCGAGACCTTGCTTCGGACGATCGGTGATCGAATGCGTGCCATCGCCACGGTGGTGGAACTCGTGGTGCCGTACGATCGAGGCGATGTCATGGCGGCAATCCACCGAGAAGGCGAAGTGGTCTCCACTTCCCACGAAGATTCAGGAATTCGGGTTCGTGCTCGGTTGTCGGATGCTTCAGCGGGTCGACTCGCTGAGTTCGTGGTGAAGGCGGGGTAGCAATGGCCGGTTTCGTCCCTCCTCCGTACCCGTACGACAGGCTCGATGCGCTGAAGGCGATCGCCAACAAGCACGAGGGGGGAATGGTCGATTTGTCGATCGGCGACCCGTGTGATCCGCCTTCGCCGAGGGTGGTCGAGGCGCTTTCGTCGTCCAACAGTGAGCGGCGCTATCCACCGAGCATCGGCACTGAGCCGCTTCGCGAGGCGGCTCGAGCATGGATGAAGCGTCGCCTCTCGGTCGATGTGCCGCCTGGCCAAGTCGCCGCGGTGGTGGGGAGCAAGGAGTTCGTCGTCACCACACCGCAATGGATGAAGTTGCGCACTCCTGACCGCGACACCGTCTTGTATCCATCGGTCGCGTATCCCTCGTATGAAATGGGGGCGACACTTGCTGGCTGTCGGGCCGTTCCGGTGGCGATGACTGCCACGGGTGGACTCGACTTGTCGTCGATCAGTGAGGACGACGCA
>JBDKEO010000028.1:0-4717 GCA_039795205.1 Actinomycetota bacterium | reverse complement strand
ACTTCCACGTACCAACATCTCGGGGATCGCATTCCCCTTCCATGAGCCCATTCCACCAGCGGAGCGGAGCTTGACGTGCCAGTGCTCACTGGCTTCGGCCATCTGACGAGCCACCGAATGTTCGCGCATGAAGTTGTGCAATGCGTCCTCGTTGCGCCACGTGAGGAAGAGTGCCGTTCTCGAGAGGTCGGCGCTCGGCGACGTGTCGTCTCCCTTGCCCGTACCCAGCACTCTCCAAAACTCGAGCCCGTCCACTCCGCGCAATGCGAAGCGCGTTCGAGCAAGTGCGTTCATGCCCTGCAACGCATTCGCCCAGCGCACGAGGTGAAACGAGGCAATACGACCCACGATCAGCAATGCTTACACCGATGAACTTGGACCACCCAATCGTTGTCGCGGTGTTCGCGTATCTGCTGGGATCGATCCCATTCGCCAACATCGTTGCTCGCCGGTCTGGCGCACCCGATCTACGTGAAGTCGGCGACAAGAACCCCGGTTTCTGGAACGCCAAGGCACACCTCAGCAGAGGTTCGTCAACCACCGTGTTCGTCGGCGATGTGCTGAAAGGCGCCATTCCAGTTGTCGTTGCTCGCACGATTGGTTTGGAATGGTGGCAGTCGTACCTCATTGGCCTTGCCGCAATGGTCGGCCACGCTTGGCCGTTGTTTGCCAGTTTTCGCGGCGGAAAAGGTGTGCTCACGTGGGTGGGCGCACAATCGATGCTCGCACCCCTACCCGTTTCTCTTGCCATTGCGGCTCTCGGAGTGATCTGGTTGGTGCGACGCAACTTCGTCATGGCAGTGCGCATCGCAGTGATCGCATTTCCCTTCATTCAGATCGCAATCGAAGGACCGTGGCGAACTGCCATGTCGGGCCTGTTGATGACACTGATTGGCGTGCGATTCCTTCAGCGATAGGTGCGGCCGCGCCACGTCTCAGGTGCGCCTCGCCTGGCTACTCCAACGACGAGTGCCCACCACGCCACGACATCGGCAAACGGTGACAGCCAGTAGGCGAGATCGATGGTCCTGTAGGCGCTCCGAGTGCCGAACAGCGTGCCAATTCTGAGGAGAACGAGCACGATCGACACGATGGTGGGATACCAGAAAAGAACGATGATCGTCGGCAATACCTGGGCAAAGAACACCACGAAGAGATGCCACCACAGTCTGCGTGTTGATTCCACGGAAGAAAGTGCAAGTGATCGTCCCCAACCTGAGTACGTCGATGCGAAGTCTTCGTACATTCGAGTGGTGAGCATCGTGGAGGCGTCCACCATCACTGCACTCTCTACATTGCGGGCAAGCGCCACGTCTTCGATCGTCTCGTTCTTCACTCCTTCGAGCGCAACGCGCGCCTCGACGGTCCGCATCGCCATGCACTGACCGTTGGCGATGCGCTGGTTGCGCTTCACCGTTCCGCGCCAGTCAGCAGGACCGAAGCGATAGATGAGAGTGGTCAACATCGCGGGATGCAGGAATCGCGCACCCCACGACGGACACTCGAACTTCCCTGCCGCGCTCAACACGTTGCAACGCTCCGCGATGGCACGACTCACGAGTGCTGCCGGAAGTTGGTAACTGACACGGGTGTCTGCATCGAGCATCACCACCCACTCGCCTTTGGCTTGGGACACTCCTTGGTGCAGCGCCCACACCTTCCCCACCCAACCGTCGGGGAGCGGCGCACCCGCAATCACGGTCGCGCCGGCATCGCGTGCAACGCTCGCAGTGGCGTCATCCGAACAGTCGTCCACCACGATCACCTCCACGACGGCAGGTGCACCGGCGAATGAGCGCAGGCACTCGGGTAGACGTGATGCTTCGTTGCGAGCCGGGATCACCACGCTGATCGTGGGAACGCTTCCGCTTGCTTCCACGAGTGGCGGCCTTCGTCGGGCCGCACGAACGATCATCCGCAGGGCAGCCATGCCGGCGATCAACTGGGCAACCACACTCAACCAGTCGCCACCGATCACGCAGGCAACCTAGCCTGATGCGGTGCGCGTGTTGGCAGCGGTAGACAAGTTTCGTGGTACGGCTTCCGCTCGCGAAGTAGCGACCGCCATTGGCCACGCATGTTGGAACCTCGGACACGATTGCACTGAAGTGCCGATCGCCGATGGAGGCGAGGGCACCCTCGAGGTACTCGGTGGCCCCAACCGCGTGACCCGAGTCACGAACCCTCTCGGCAAGCCGGTCGACGCAGAGTGGCGCCTTCATCGTGATGTGGCGGTCATCGAAATGGCGCGTGCGTCAGGCCTCACGCTGGTGGGCGGTCGCGACAAGAACGACGTCATCAACGCGAGCACGATTGGCACTGGAGAACTCATCGATGCCGCACTCAACGATGGCGCGAAGAAGATCATCGTTGGCGTAGGAGGAAGTGCCACCGTTGATGGAGGGCTCGGCGCAATCAAGGCCATCCGTGCTGCCGACCGCCTGCGCGGAGTCGAGTTCATCGTGGCGTGCGATGTGCGGGCCTTGTTCACCGATGCGGCCAAGTTGTTCGGCGCACAAAAGGGCGCATCACCGGCACAGATCGAGTTCCTCACTGCGCGACTGGAGGGGCTCGTGGTGAAGTACCGCGACCAATACGGAGTCGACGTGTCGCACATTCCTGGTTCGGGCGCCGCTGGCGGACTCGCGGGTGGGCTCGCCGCACTTGGCGCCAAGCTCGTTCCCGGGTTCGACGTGGTTGCAGACGAAGTCGGTCTTCACGAACTCGTCACATCGCACGACCTCATCATCACGGGTGAGGGATACATGGATGACGAGAGTTTCGACGGAAAGGTCGTCGGCGAAGTGTGTGAGCTTGCCAATAAGTCGGGCAAGCCAGTCGTCGTCATCTGCGGAGGTGCGAAGGCAAGCGTGCGCAACCGAGTGAAGGCGCAGGTGCTCGTAGAGCAATTCGGAGAAGGCGAAGCCTTCAACCAGACACTTACCTGTATCGAGCGCGCAACCGAGCGCGCTCTCGCTGAGTTCTAGCCCTCGGCGACGGTGGTTTCAGGTGCTGCCGTGGCCGGCGGCGCGGTGGGCACCGGCGTGCCGAGCGGCTTACCTGCAATATCGGTGCCGAGCATGATCAAGACACTCGCCTCACCCAAGTTGCCGGAGTCGGTAGGAATCGGTGCGGGCATCGGCGCAGTAGCAACGCCACCCAACTCGGCAGCCACGAGAGCGGCCTGCGACTCGCTACCTGGCAGGTAGTACACGACCGTGGTCTCTTGCTTCGGCGTGGCGTCATTGGCATTCAGCGCCGGCTGCACGATGTATCCACGTCCTTGCAGCTCAGTGGTCAACTGACCAGCACTACCCGAGATCTTCGAGGCGTTGGCCACCTGCACCTTGAACGAAGTCAACGGAATGGTCGGAGCGGCAACCGTGGTCTCCGTCGCGATCGTTTCCTCCGTTACCTGCTCGGTGGCGGTCGTTTCATCGGTTGCGGCGGGTGAAGACGAGCCGTCTGCGCTGATGTCACGAAGGATGAAGAATCCGAGCACCACCGCTACGACGGCGATGACGATCGACAAGGTGCTGTTGGATGCTGCACTACGTGGCATGGGGGCTCGAGTGGGGCGACGTCGCTCTTGGCTCATAGCTCCACCGTACCCTGCCCATACTTCACCAAAGTGTCACTGAGCCGGGTGTGGGAATTGAACCCACGACCTACCGCTTACAAGGCGGTTGCTCTGCCCCTGAGCTAACCCGGCGAACGTACTCGTCAATGATACGAGCAATGATCACGTTGCCGAACGCCGAGCACGCACCACTTCGTAGGTGGCAAGTGCGGCAGCGGCCGACACGTTGAGAGACGACAGTGCACCGAGCATCGGAATGCTCAACAACACGTCACATCGTTCGCGCACGAGACGTGAGAGTCCAGGGCCTTCGGCTCCGAGCACCAAGCAGATCGGTTCGGTAGCGAGCGAACCCAACTCCCACACGCTCTTGTCGGCCGCATCGTGCAAGCCGACGATCCACACGCCTGCTTCCTTCAACTGACGAAGTGCAGTGGGAAGGCCACTCACCAGCGCCATCGGCACGTACTCGGCAGCACCAGCGGCCGACTTCGCGGCAGTGGGAGTGACGTGCACGGCACGGTGCTTTGGTAAGAGCACACCCGTCACGCCTGCACCATCACATGAACGCAGGATCGCGCCGAGATTGCCCGGATCGGTCACACCGTCGATGGCGACGATGAACGGTTTCTCGCCTGTCGTCCGTACGAAATCGGCGATGTCTGATTCGGGAAGCTCGGCGCCCTTGGCGATCACACCTTGTGGGGCCTCGCTGCGAGCCATTCGTTCGATGTCCTTGCGAGCAACGCGGTGCAATGGCACCCTCTGATCCGCTGCGAGCGCGATGATGTCATCCACGATCGCCACGTTGTCGATGTCGTCTGCGATGTACACCTCGAACACTCGCCGCTTCTGCGCAATCAACATCTCTCGAACTGCTTGACGGCCCTCCACCTGAGTGCCATCGAGCTTGCGTTCTTTCCCCCGCGAGGAGTGCTTCACGTTGGTGCGGCGTGGCTTGCCTCTGTTCCCATCACCACGAGAGTCACCACGCGTCGCACCGCCCCTACCGTGCTCAGGTTTTCCACGACCCCCGCTGCGCTCGTTGCCGCGCTCTCGGCGCGCGTTCTTGCGTGGCTTCATGCTTGCTCAATCACTGCGACGGCGAAGCATGCGATGCCCTCTTGCCTGCCGATC
>JBDKEO010000004.1:0-3041 GCA_039795205.1 Actinomycetota bacterium | reverse complement strand
CCACCACCGAAAACGGTTGCATGTGGGCACTTCCCGGCGGACATCGCATTCCCGTCAAGACTCGCTCGCGGTTGAATGACGAACGCAACGCCACCATCACCGAGGTACTCGACCCCACGCCGTACCCCACCGAAGGTCTCGTTCCGCTCGAAGCGCAGCGCGGAACACTCGTCGTGCTCCATGGCACGCTTCCTCATCTCAGTGGGCCGAACACGTCGAACAATCCTCGGCATGCGTACACCGTCCATGCGATTGACGGCACGTGCGAGTACCTGAGTGACAACTGGCTACAGCGACCGTCGATGCCGCTACGCGGCTTCTGACTAGATCAGCAGTTCGGCAATTTGTAGGGCGTTCAATGCGGCGCCCTTACGCAAATTGTCGTTCGAGATGAACAACACGAGACCACGGTTGCCGTCCACGCTCGCATCTTGACGAATGCGCCCCACATAACTCGGGTCGCGACCTGCGGCACCGAGCGGAGTGGGAATGTCCTCGAGCGCCACACCAGGGGCATTGGACAACAACTCCGTTGCTTCGAACGGAGTGATCGACTTGGCGAACTCGGCATTGATGCTGAGCGAGTGACCGGTGAATACGGGCACGCGTACGCAGGTTCCCGACACACGGAGCTCGGGAATATGCAGGATCTTGCGACTCTCATTGCGCAACTTCTGCTCTTCATCCGTCTCGAACGAGCCGTCATCGACCAGCGAACCCGCCAAGGGAAGCACGTTGAAGGCGATCGGCTTGACGAACTTCGACACCGGCGGAAATTCCTGAGCTGAACCGTCGTAGGTCAGCGCTTCTGCGCCTCGCACCACTGCTTGAGCCTGCACGTTGAGTTCTTCGACACCAGCAACACCTCCGCCACTCACGGCCTGGTATGTGCTGGCGACGAGTCGCACGAGTTGGGCACGATCGTGCAACGGCTTCAGCACGGGCATCGCAGCCATCGTGGTGCAGTTGGGGTTGGCAATGATCCGCTTTTTCGCCGCCTTGACGTCTTCCGGGTTCACTTCGGCCACGATCAGCGGCACGTCGGGGTTCATGCGCCATGCCGACGAGTTGTCGATCACCATCGCGCCGGCATTGGCGAACTTCTCCGCCAAGTTGCGCGAGGTAGTCGCCCCCGCAGAAAACAGCACCACATCGAGATCACTCGGATCGGCGGTGGCTGCGTCTTCCACCGTGATCTCGCGGTCCTTCCACGTCACCTTCTGACCCGCAGACCGGGCAGAAGCGAAGAACCTCAACGACTCGACTGGGTAGTTGCGCTCGGCCAACAGACGGCGCATGACCGTTCCCACCATCCCGGTTGCGCCAACGATTCCTACGTGCACGGTGTGCAGGTTAGTTGTCGAACAACCACTTCTGCGCCTGTTCGCGCGTGATGTTGCTGCCGCAAACGATCGTTGCGGTGTCGGTACCACGTAGCGACGTGTGTTCGAGCAGTGCACCGGTTCCCGCCATACCTGCTGGCTCGGTGACGAGACCGGCGTGCTCAAAACCAAGTCGCATCGCGTCGACGATCGACTCGTCCGAGACGAGGATCACATCGTCGACGATGCCTCTCATGTCTTCGAGAGCCTCAGCGATGGGTGTTCGCACGCCAATGCCGTCGGCGATGGTGGACGTCGACGGACGATTGATCACATTGTGCTCGTGCCAGGAGGCGTGCATCGAGTCTGCACCAGTTGCACACACACCAACGATCTCGATGTCTGGCCGCGTGGCCTTCATCCAGCGCGCCACGCCTCCGATCAGTGCACCATTACCAAGAGGAACCAGTACCCGCGTGAACCGCGCATTGCGAGCCAGCTCGAAGCCGATCGTTCCTGCACCTTCGGAGATCGCCACATCGAGCCCGTCCTCTACGAAGCGCGCACCTGTCTCGGCGCAGAACGTCTTCGCTGCCTCTTTGGCCGAATCGAAGTTGTCACCCACTTGCCGTACTTCTGCCCCGAGTGCACGCATTCGTTCCACCTTGAGCGGATTGGCGTTTTCGGCGCAGTAGATCACGATCGATCGTCGCTGCGTACGACACGCATAAGCCATCGCCTGACCGAAGTTTCCTGCAGTCGCACACACGAGGTCGATTCCGGCAAGGCTCTGCAGGTTCTCGCGAACGAAGAAGTCTGCACCCCGACCTTTGAAGCTGCGGATCGGATTGAGTGTCTCGACTTTCAGGGTCAGCCGAGTGCCGAGGGCCGCAGACAATGCTTCACTTTCGTACTGCGGTGAGTTCAGGAACACTGGATCGATCGTGTTCGCCGCTCGTTCGATTGCTTCGAGCGACAGGCGATGACTCACTTCAATTCCAAACTCAGCCACCAGTGGCTGCGATTGACGCGCTTCAACGGCGACACCGCAACGTCAGCGTCTTGCACCTTGCGCGCCAGACGAGGTGAGTGGTGGACGGAAGCCTTCGCCACTCGCGACCATGCCGAACTTGCCTTCAATGAAGCAATCACCTCGTCCGGCCCAAGGCGATTGGCCTGCCAGCCCAATCGCGTGGTCCAGCGCATCGAAGCGAGCACTTTGCCGATACGCGGCAACTTCCACAGACTGCGCATCAACACACCGAGTGGCACGAGAGCGGCATCGAGGGGCACCCACGATCGATAGTTGAGGACGACCCGACCACCATTGCGGGTGACCCGCACGGCTTCGCTCGTCAACGAGAGAGCATCGCTTCGCTCACAGTGCTGGAGGGTGATGTACGAGAACGCCACGTCGACACTCTGATCGGCAAGTGACAACGATCGGCCATCAGCCACATGCACCGTGCGCAGACGCTCCGGCCGACCATGTTTGGCGACCGTCTCACGACACCGCTCCAAGAAGGCTGCGTCGATGTCGGCTGCCACCACCTGACTGCACATTCGCGTGAATGGCGCCGTCATTCGGCCGATACCACTGCCAATCTCAAGCAATGTTTGTGACGCCAACTTCTCCCCTGGTAACTCGAACTGGCGCATGTAGCGACGCACTTCCTTTTCGCCGGTCGCAACGAAATCGCCGAGTGTGAGAGCCGTACC
>JBDKEO010000002.1:0-3643 GCA_039795205.1 Actinomycetota bacterium | reverse complement strand
CATGAGACGGCAATGTTGGCCTGGGGCGGTCACATCGCGAGCCAAGCCGACTGGGGAGCAGGAATGTCGGCATCCGAAATCAACGGTTCGCCGTACCACATGCGACTGATCGACTTCCGTTGCACGGACACGACCAACTGCAGCTCGGGAAACAGGGATGTGTCAATGAGCACGTCAGCAGTGACACCGACTACTTCTACGACGAGTACGACTTCAACCACGAGCACCACATCGACAACGAGCACCACATCGACCACTTCGACAACCGTCGTCGCCACTACGGCGCCGCCGGTGGTCACCACTGCTCCGCCGGTCGTAACTACTGCTCCGCCTGTGGTCACCACCGTGCCGAGCGATCTGCAGATCATCGTGCCTGAGCCGGCTCAGCCCGACGACTTGCAGCAAATTTTTCCCGATGAGCTCGCCTCTACGGGATTTGATGGTGGCATCACGCAACTCATCGCGATGATCGCCATGTTGCTCGGTGCGATGTTGCTCACCTTCAGCGCCTTTCGACGCCTGGCATTGGGCGGTGGCAAGAAATGAGTCGATCGAACGAGGTTCTCGCTCGTGTGTTGCACCCGTCGGCTCGACCACTCCCGAGCATGGCGATCGTGAGTACGTTTCCTCCGACGGCATGTGGGTTGGCCACCTTTGCGAGTGCGCTCGCTGATGGATTGGAGCGGATCGGCATGGAGCGCACCGGCGTGGTGCGCTCCACCACCGAGTCAGCGTTGCCATTCGACGATCGCGTGCTCTCCGTCCTGAAGTCCGGCTCACCGAAGTCGATGGATCTCGCTGCCTCGTGTTTGGACGACTTCGACTTCGCCCTCGTTCAGCACGAGTACGGGATCTATGGGGGCGATTGCGGCGAGGAAGTGTTGGAGTTGATCAGCAAAACGTCTACACCCGTCATCACCACGTTGCACACCGTTCCACTCGCGCCGAGCGAGAAACAGCGCCACGTTCTCGAGTCCATCGTGCAGATGAGTGCCGCAGCGGTCACGATGACCCACACGGCCCGTGAACGTCTCGCCTCGTTGTACGACATCGACGAGCAGAAGGTGACCGTGATCGCCCACGGCGCACGCTTCGTCCCCGCACCACCATGCCGATCATCAGGTCAATTCGACTTGTTGACATGGGGTTTGCTCGGCCCCGGCAAGGGAATCGAGTGGGTGGTGGATGCGATGGGTCTCCTCTCGCGTTCGCACTCGCACTTGCGGTACACCATCGCCGGCACCACACATCCCAAGGTGTTCGAGCGAGATGGAGATGCCTACCGCAACTCGTTGATGGAGCGCGCACGCGCCAACGGAGTGTCGTCACAAGTTCTGTTCGACTCGAAGTATCGATCGGTGGATGATCTCGTCGCTCTGGCCCATCGCGCATCGATCGTGGTGCTGCCCTACGACAGCATCGACCAAATCACCTCAGGAGTGCTCGTGGATGCGGTGGCGGCTGGTAGACCCGTCATCGCCACCGAGTTCCCCCACGCCGTCGAATTGGTCGGACGTGGGTGTGGCGTGGTGGTCCCACATGCAGATCCAACGGCACTGGCCGATGCAATCCAGATGCTTGCCGACTATCCGGACACGCTGCACTCAATGGAGCGAAAGGCACATCTCATCGGTCAGGAACACGACTGGACGACGATCGCCGCTGCATATTGCCAGCTCGGTGATCAATTGAGCAGGGTGGCGAAGGCGTCATGACGTCGATTGCTACGGAACCGGTGTCGTTCCGCCATCTGGCATTGCTGACGGACGATCGAGGAATTCTCGAACATGCCAAGGGAACCGAGCCGCGATATCAGCACGGCTACTGCACCGACGACAACGCGCGTTTGCTGGTCGTCTGTAGCAGAGCCGATGCCGGCATGTCTTCGGCAAAAGTATTGGCAACGGTCGGGCTGAACTTCGTAATCGACGCAATGGCGTCAGATGGCGCGTTTCGCAACAGGATGAGTTTCGAGCGTTGCTGGGTGGACGAACCGTGCACCAACGATTGTTGGGGTCGTGCGCTGTGGGGTCTTGGCTCCGCGTATTCGCTCTCCACGGATCACGCCCTGCGGGCCGTGGCGATCAAAGCCTTCGACAAGGCTGCAGTTCTTCGTTCCGAGCACCCTCGGGCCATGGCTTTTGCCGCACTCGGCGCTGCCGAAGTGGTTGACGTCGACCGACAACACGAACTGGCTCGCCGCCTGCTCGGTGATGCGGCAACGATGATCGACCAACCGGGCCAATCAACGAGTTGGCCGTGGCCCCAGGCTCGACTCACCTACTCGAACGCCTCACTCGCTGAAGTGTTGATCGCCGCCGGCTCGCTTCTCAACGACAAGCGGTGGGAGGCGCGTGGGCTGGAACTACTCGACTGGTTGTTGCAAATGGAAACCCTCGACCAACACCTCTCCGTGACTCCCGCATCCGGGCGCGGACCAGGGGATCCGAAACCCGCCTTCGATCAGCAACCGATCGAAGTTGCGGCTCTCGCCGATGCATGCGCACGGGCGCACCGTGTCACCGACTCTCCAAAGTGGCTCGAAGGAGTGGCGCTGTCAATCGCGTGGTTCCAAGGAAAGAACGACGCACATACGCCGATGATCGACCACTCGTCCGGAGGCGGATTTGACGGCCTCGAATCGAGTGGGGTCAACATCAACCAAGGGGCCGAGTCGACGATTGCAATGTTGATGACACTGCAACACCAGCATCTCGTTCCCCGAGGAGATAAATGGATCTGGTAACGACCACTTCTCATCATCTCCGACCAGATCCATCACGCGTGTTGGCCCGACTGTTCGTGGCTGGACAAGACAACTACGGCACTAGGCAAACCCGTAGCAGCGTGGTGCTCAAACGAATCATGGAACTCTCCGAAGACGAAGTCGCTATGGCGCTCGGCGATGTGGAGGGGCGATTTGGCGAGCGACATACGAATCTCCACTTCACGCTCGACCAGCACGCCCAGAGACTTGCACGGAAGCTGCTACAAAACGAGGAGATCTCTGATGCGCGTTGGAGGCTCATCGGCGCCACCTTCACCATGGAGTACGCGATCGAGGGGGCCTCGCTCAGCAATCCGTCGGCAGTGCTCCACCCCAACCAGCTCGATGCACATGGAGGCTCTCAGCGATTCATCATGACCGTACGTTGCATCGGCGAGGGTCATCGATCTTCGATTGGTTTTCGTGCTGGCTCGATCACCCGCGAGGGTCATGTCTCGATCGAGCCAGTCAAACATTCACTCTCTACCGGCACATACGGCGAAGCGCCGCTGTACAAGAGATCCTTCAACCACCTCGTGTACGAGCGAGACATGTTTGGCGAGAATGCCCAATACGTCTTGGACGACCTGGGTAAGTCGTTCAGCCACTCTCAACTCGAAGTACAGCTCAATCGTCTACAGCACAGTCGCGACACTTTTCTCAACGTCGACCAAACGATTCGACAATTCCGGGAAATTGCCGAACGTTCGTATTCGGTTCGCTTCAATCCGGACTCCGACATTTCTGAACGAGTTCTGTGGCCGCTCGCAGCCGTGGAGGAACATGGCATGGAGGACGCTCGCTGCGTGCGCTTCACGGAAAAAGATGGCTCCATCACGTATGTCGCCACATACACCGCGTTTGACGGGCGACACA